>PXYQ01000017.1 GCA_003023645.1 Candidatus Arcticimaribacter sp.
AAACTTTAGAAGACCAAACGGTAACCATTCGCTATCGCGACAGTATGAAGCAAGAACGCATTGCCTTGGATGCTGTTGGTGGAATTTTAAATGAAAAACTGGATATTAAAAACTGGTTACAGAATATTTAAAAGCGTTTGCCTTTTGTCTTAATTCTTTTGCTAAACACGTTTTGTAAAACCTAGAGAATGCTTACTTTAGCTAGGATGAAAATCATTTCTTACAACGTCAACGGCATACGTGCTGCTTTTAAAAAAGATTTTATTGGCTGGTTAGATGCCACACAGCCTGATGTGCTTTGCCTTCAAGAGACAAAAGCACAAAAAGAGCAAGTGGACATCGAAGCCATTGAGAAGTCGGGATACCACCACTATTGGTTTTCTGCTCAAAAGAAAGGATATAGCGGTGTTGCTCTTTTGTGCAAACAAAAGCCAAACCATATTGAATATGGAACTGGGATTGAGCAAATGGACTTTGAAGGCCGCGTGATTCGTGCAGACTTTGACCACTGTTCCGTAATCAGTATGTATTTACCTTCCGGAACCAATACCGACCGATTGGAATATAAGTTTCAATTCATGGATCAGTTTAGCGCTTACCTTGAAACGCTACAAAAAGAAATACCAAACCTTATCGTTTGCGGTGATTATAACATTTGCCACAAGGCAATTGATATTCATGATCCAGTTCGTAACAAAAATGTTTCTGGATTTTTACCAGAAGAACGTGCTTGGATGGATCGCTTAGTCAATCAAGGAT
The DNA here is from genome assembly GCA_003023645.1 of Candidatus Arcticimaribacter sp. Taxonomy (GTDB): domain Bacteria; phylum Bacteroidota; class Bacteroidia; order Flavobacteriales; family Flavobacteriaceae; genus Arcticimaribacter. The sequence goes on from PXYQ01000017.1 coordinate 760, forward strand.
TTGTCGATTCGTTTCGAGAAACGAATCAAGAGCCGCATCAATACAGCTGGTGGAGTTACCGTGCAAATTCTCGTGCAAACAACAAAGGCTGGCGTTTAGATTATGCCATGGTTAGTAGCCCAATTCAAGAAAAAATAACCCGAGCATATATTTTGTCCGAAGCCCATCATTCGGATCATTGCCCTGTTGTGGTTGAATTAGATTTTAAAAAAGAATAACATTACAAGATGAAAAAAATAATACTCCTTACCCTTACAGCTGTTTCCTTTGTGAGTTGCGTTTCTTCCAAAATGTTCAATGAAATTGAAGGAAACTACGCTCAATTAAAAGTGGATCATTCTGTTTTGGAAAAAGAAAATAGTGAACTTTTGATTCGCTACGATTCGCTACGATATCATTATGGCGATTTGATGACACAATTTGAACAAATCGAAATGGAGCTCGACCGTTCAAAAAAGAGTTATGAAACACTCGAAGATTCTTATAAAGCTTTAGAACAAAACAGTAACGATGCACTGCAAGAAAGCATTGAGCAAAACAGGAGTTTATTGGACGAAATTCAACTGAAAGAATCCGAATTATCTGCTGAGCGATCAGATCTCGATTCTCTTCAAACGGAGCTTGCCTCCAAAATTGCTCGAGTAAACGAATTGGAACGTGTGATCGCAAACAAAGAGGCGCTTCTTTCTAAATTAAAAAGTTCCTTGAGTAAAGCCCTATTAAGTTTCGATGGAAAAGGATTAACGGTAGAACAACGCAACGGAAAGGTGTATGTTTCTATGGAAAACAAATTGTTATTTAAGTCTGGAAGTTGGGCGGTTGGTTCCGAAGGAAAACAAGCAATCAAACAATTGGCTATGGTACTCGAACAGAACAAAGACATTTCGGTTCTTATTGAAGGGCATACCGATGATGACCCTTATATTGGAGATTCGAAGCTGTCAGGAAACTGGGATCTTTCAGTAAAAAGAGCAACTGCAATTGTGAGTCTTTTACTTCAAAATAAAGGCGTGATGCCAGAAAACATTACTGCTGCTGGAAAGGGAGAATACAGTCCTCTTGTTCCAAATTCTTCAGCTGATAATCGATCAAAAAACAGACGTATAGAAGTAATTTTAGCTCCAAAATTGGACGAAATCGGAAAACTACTTCAAGACCTAGACTAAATTTATGAAATACACTACACTACCTGGAACCGACATTGAGGTCAGTAAAATTTGCCTAGGCACCATGACTTTTGGAAACCAAAATACAGAAGCAGAAGGCTTCGAACAAATGGATTTAGCTCTAGACAAAGGAGTTAATTTTTTCGACACTGCTGAGTTATACCCTGTCCCTGCAAATGCAAAAACACAAGGAGAGACGGAACGTATCATGGGAAACTGGTTTAAGAAAACCGGAAACAGATCTAAAATAGTTTTGGCATCCAAAGCTGCAGGGCCAGGATCGTATACAGCACATATACGTGAAAATTTATGTTTTAATAAAGCCAATATTATTGAGGCTTTAGATAATTCATTGAAGCGTTTGCAAACCGATTATCTTGATTTGTACCAATTGCATTGGCCCGAACGGATGACTAACTTTTTTGGACAACGTGGGTATTTTCACAACCCAAAAGATCCATGGGAAGAGAATTTTGAAGAGGTACTAGAGACTTTAGACGAACTTGTGAAAGCAGGAAAAATAAGACAGGTAGGATTGTCGAATGAAACACCATGGGGAATGATGCGTTACTTGGAAGCTTCAAAAAAAGGCTTACCAAAAATGATCACCATTCAAAATCCATATTCTTTACTTACCCGGGTTTTTGAAGTTGGAAATTCGGAAATTTGTATGCGTGAAAACGTAGGCTTATTAGCGTATTCTCCTTTAGGTTTTGGACGGCTTACAGGAAAGTACCGAGGTGGGCACAATTTAGACAAAGCACGTTTGACTTTGTTTCCTAATATGGCACGTTACAATAGCGACCAATCCATCGAAGCGACAGAACAGTATTATCAAATAGCGCAAAACCACGGTATAAGTCTTACACAAATGGCACTAGCCTTTGTAAACAGTCAGCCTTTTTTAACCTCCAATATTGTTGGTGCAACTAGTGTAGAGCAACTTCAAGAAAACATAGACAGTATTGACCTTACGCTTTCAAAGGAACTTTTGAAAGAAATCGAAGCGGTTCACAATCAGATTCCTAATCCTGCGCCTTAAGCCTTAAGGAGGTTAAAAAGTCACAGATGGAATTGCTTCTATCAGTTTTTGGGTTGGGAGTTGTTCGGGATTTCGATAGAGTTCATCGGCTTCTTTATACTCGACCAATTCTCCTTCGTGCATAACCATTATTTTATCCGAAATGTATTGGACAACAGAAAGATCATGAGATATGAATAGATAAGAAAGCTTTAATTTTTCTTGTAATTCATTCAGCAAATTCAATACTTGTGCTTGAACCGAGATGTCCAAGGCAGCAACTGATTCGTCACAAATCAGTACTTTGGGTTCTACGGCTAAGGCTCGGGCAATAACAACGCGCTGCCGTTGCCCTCCAGATAATTCATGCGGATATCGATCGAAGAAGGCTGGGTCTAAACCAACTTGTTCTAGTAACGACAATACACGGTTTTTTTGTTCCGATTGCGGTAAAATTTTGTGGGCTACCAGCGGCTCCAAGATAGCATTTCCAATCTTTTTTTGAGGATGTAATGCTGCATAAGGATCTTGAAAAATAAATTGAACATCTGTACGTAGCGTTCTAATTTGAGCTGGATTCAAGTCCTTTAGCGATTGCCCTTTGTAGTGAATTTCACCAGAAGTAGGCTTGTCTAAATATACCAATGCCCTTCCTAGAGTCGATTTCCCACAGCCTGAAGCGCCCACCAATCCAAGAGTTTCTCCTGGATAGAGATCAAAAGATAAATCCTGTACTGCTGTAAACTGTTCTTTCTTTCCAAACAATCCATTGGAAGAAGTGTATGTTTTATATAAATTGCGAACCGAGAGTATGGGCTCTTGAGTATACAGTTTATCCAAACGCAGGCTTCGGTCTTGAGGATCTACATATTCGCTTACAACCAAATCCTCACTGTAATCTTCAATAGTAGGCAATTTTTTTAAGCGCTTATTTGGAGTTGGCCGTGCCTGAATTAACGCACGTGTATAGCGTTCTTTTGGGTTTTTGAAAATCTCAATTGGCGTTCCAGTTTCAACCACCTTACCTTGATAAAGTACTACAATCTTATCAGCAAGTTGAGAAACTAAAGAGAGGTCGTGCGAAATGAACAACACACTCATTTGTGTTTGCTTTTGCAATTCTTTTAAAAGGTCGATTATTTCTTTTTGAACCTGCACATCAAGAGCTGTTGTAGGTTCATCTGCAATGAGTAATTTGGGTTCATTCATCAACGCCATTGCAATCATAACCCGCTGCTTTTGGCCCCCGCTAATTTCATGTGGATATGCGCTATAAACTCGTTCTGGATTAGGAAGTTTTACACGACCAAAAGCTTCAATAACTTTGATCTTTCGTTCTTTAGTTGAAAAACGATTTTTAAAATGTTGTTGTATAATTTCATCGACCTGAACACCACATTGCATGGTTGGGTTTAAGGATGATTGAGGCTCTTGAAAAACCATGCTGATTTTGTTTCCTCGAAGTTGTTGCCATTCTTTTTCTGTTAAACCTAAAAGAGGAGTCTCTTCAAATTGAATTGTTCCAGAATCGATCTGTGTTTTATTTTTTGGCAATAACCCTAAAAGAGATAAAGCAGTTAACGATTTCCCACTCCCCGATTCACCAACCATGGCTACTATTTCATTTGGTGCAATGGTAAAGTTGATGTTTTTTAAAATCGATTTATTGTCAATAGAAAGTGAAAAATCAGATACTTCGATTACGGAGTCTTTTTTTATCGTAGCCATATAATTTCTTCAGATTCAAGCAAAGGTTCATTTTTAAAGCGCAAAACAACCTGGGCTATGGTGACCACATCTTTTTCGCAATAGGTTACAATACGATCTATATTTTTTTCTACATAAAACACATGGGCAACTTCACTTCCGTCGATGTCATCTTTTGGAGAAGGGATTCCCAATACTTCTGCCAATAATTTCAGAGAGGTGTAATGCTTGAAATCTCCGAAACGCCATAAATGCATGGTATCGATATGCGGAACTTCCCAAGGCTTTTTTCCAAACAAATTAAGGCTTTTGGGTAAGTCTACACTGTGAATAATCATGCGTCTGGCGATATAAGGGAAGTCAAATTCTTTTCCATTATGGGCACAGAGTACGTGTGTTCTTAAGTTAAAATGGTTGTCGAGTAATTCTTTGAATTCGAGGAGAAGCTGCTTTTCTTCTCCAAAAAAAGTTTTAATTCTAAAATTCCGTTCTTCTGCTTGAGCCACAAAATATCCAACGGATATACACACAATTTTCCCAAACTCAGCCCAAATTCCAGCCCTACCATAAAATGCTTCAGGACTTTCCTCATCACCTCTTTGGTAAGCCGATTTCTGAGCCCATAGCTCTTTTCGATAGGGCGAAAGCTCATCAAAATATTCCTCTTCAGGAACCGTTTCAATATCAAGAAACAGGATTTTTGTTAAATCAATTTTGTCCAGCATTCTCTAGCATTTTATAGGCTTCTTCAACATACAAATGGAATACTTTTGGAAAAGCTTCTCCATTTGTTTTTTGGGTAAGATGTCCCAAACGAACAACAATAAGATTGTCTTCTGGGATTACAATTACATATTGTCCTAAATGTCCTCGCATAGCGAAGAGTGGTTTTCCATCGATTTCAGATAACCACCATCCGTAACCATACTCAGGACTTTTTTCAAAGCGAGGACGCGTGCTCAAAGCAACATAGCTAGAATCAATTAATTGTTCTCCGTTCCATTTTCCGTGATCTTTATAGAGTTTCCCGAAACGCGCAAAATCTTTAGCGTTTGTTGCAAAACAGCAGAATGTTTTTTCCATTCCGTTGGCCTTACTGTCAACCTGCCAAAGGGCATCTTCTTTTGCCCCCATTGGTTTCCAAAAGCTTTCAGAAAAGTAGTCGCTCAAATTTGCCCCTACTGCTTGGCTTATAAGCATTCCCAAAAGTTGGGTATTACCACTTAAATAAAGATATTCTTGGCCTGGCTTTCCTGTGATTTCTCTGTTACGCAAAAGGCCTTGTAAATCATTTGTAAAGTACGAGCGTGTGGTTATGTTCAAAGGGTTATAATACTCTTCTACCCAATCGAGACCCGATGCCATACTGGCTAAATCACCTACGGTGAGTTCGGCTGCATACCCTTCATTAAACTCTTCAAAAAAGTCACCAACTTTTTGATCAATACTTTCGATTTTCCCTTCTTCAATAGCCTTTCCTAACATACCCGTAACCATGCTTTTCGCCATTGAAAACGAATTGCTTTTGGAGGTATCCGAGTAGCCGTCATAATATTCTTCGTGAAAAATACTGTCGTTTTTAATGATTAAATAAGCAACGCTTTTATATTCTTCATGGGCCTTTAATAGGCGTTCTGTAGGTTCAATCGTATTATAGTTTTCATGAAGAGGCCATTCTTGTGGTAGTTCAGCAGCTTCAACAATTCGGTTGTCGAACACTTCGTAATCTTCTAGAAAAGCGGTTTTATGACCGGTTCCATATATTTTAAGAAGACCAGGAATGACATAATCATAAGGACTTATATAAAGAAGAGCAAATAAAAGAACCAGTACACTGAATACAATTTTCAATACTTTTTTCATGAACCTGAAGATTAGTTATTTTAAATTTAGTTTATGTTTTAAAAAGGAATTTCTGCTTGAAAAGGAAACCCTTCATTTTCTAAGAGCCACTTTTTCTTTTCTAGTCCTGCAGCAAAGCCGACTAGACTTCCGTTGCTTCCAATAACCCGATGACAGGGTACAGCAACCAAGATAGGGTTTTTTCCTATAGCTGCGGCAACAGCTCGAACAGCTTTGGTGTTGCCATAAATTTGAGCTACTTCTGTATATGGAAGCGTTTTTCCGAATGGAATTGTCAGTAGAATATTCCAAACCTGCTTTTGAAATTCAGTTCCCTTTGGGTTCATGAGAAAAGTAAAGGTGGTTCGACTTCCCTCAATATATTCTTTAAGTTGTTCTACACTTGCTTCAAGAACCTCGGGAATTGGCTGTTCTCTTATCTGGTGTTCTTCTTGAATTCTGATGGTTTGAATACCCGCATCATCACCGGTGATTTCGATAACCCCTAAGGTACTTTTGAATTGAATGGATTCCATAAGTTGTCTTTTGTACACGCAAAACAGATGCAGCTTGTTTTAAGATAATGATTCTAAGATAGTAAAAAGTGTACTCTCCTAAACTAGGTCGATCGATTTGTATTCTAATGGACTAAGTTTTTTGATGCGTTTAAATTGCCTATTGAAGTTTGAAATATTTTTAAATCCAGACCTTTTAGCAACTTCAGCTACTGCAATATCACTTTGAGAAGACAATATCGTGCAAGCATGTTCTATTCGTATTTTAATTAAAAACTGGAAATAAGTAATATTCGTTCGTTGTTTAAAATAGCGACAAAAAGAATTAGGTGTCATGAAAGCAATAGCAGCAATTTGATTCAAATCAATTTCTTGTGCAAAATTTTTCATTGAATAAGCAAAAATAGCACTCATCCTTTCTCCCTCATTGTCGTCGTATATTTTTTTATAAATAAAAGAAGCCAATACTTCATATTGCGCATGACTAATGATATTGAGAATTTTAAAAAAGAGAATGAGTTTTTCAAGCTTTGTGGCATACTTTAATTTCAAAAAGTGCTTTTTTGCTTCTTCTTTCTCAGAAGAAATCCGAATTCCAAAGTTGCTTTTTTCAAAGAAAGAGCTAAGGGTATCGAGCTCATTGAGCTTAAAAAAATCTTCGCCAAAGGAATCCATATTAAAGAAAAGGGACAGCATGGTATGCGCTTCATTTTCTTCCGTATCGCTTTTGAAAACATGGGCTATATTACTCCCAATAACAAAAATATCATTGGGCTTAAATTGCGAAATAGAATCCCCTAAGACAATTGTTCCTTTCCCTTTTAGAATTAAACTGATCTGAATTTCTTGATGCTGATGGAGTTTGTCATAAAAATTAAACGCATGATCTTCTTGATACAGCAACGCTTCATTCTTTTGTTTGGGGATTTTAAAAGGTAAAACATTGGTCATGGGTGTAGACGTTTTATTCGCGTAATTTTGTAATTTATATCACGTAAAATACCTTTTTTAAGGTAATATAGTATCAAAATTAGATAAAATTCACTTAACATGAATGTTTATATTTGAATTATAAAACACAACAAACATGATGAATTTTAATTGGCAGGGCGTCATGCCCGCGTTAACTACACAATTTGATGCGCAAGAGCAGTTGAATCTAGAGGCTTTTGAATTGAATTTGGTTGCACAAATAGAAGCAGGTGTTCACGGAATTGTCTTAGGAGGAACTTTAGGCGAAGCAAGTACACTAACTGCTTCCGAAAAAGTATTGTTACTTAAAAAAGCTCAGGACGTTATTTCGGGAAGAATTCCGGTAATCATTAATATAGCCGAACAATCTACGGGCGATGCTATTGCAGCAGCTCAAGCAGCTGAAGCAAATGGTGCTGATGGACTCATGTTACTTCCGCCAATGCGCTACAAGGCAACAGACGAAGAAACGGTTCAGTATTTTGCAGCTATAGCTAAGTCTACTAAACTTCCAATCATGATCTACAATAATCCGGTAGATTATAAAATCGAAGTCACCTTAGACATGTTCGACGAATTACAACAGTATAAAAACATTCAGGCGGTAAAAGAATCTACACGCGACATCTCTAATGTTACCCGAATGATTAATCGTTTTGGTTCACGGTATCAGATTTTATGCGGCGTAGACACCCTGGCCATGGAAAGTTTGGTCATGGGAGCAGACGGATGGGTAGCCGGATTGGTAGATGCGTTTCCAAGAGAAACTGTTGCTATATTTGCCTATACCAAAGCAGGGAAAATCGATGAAGCGCTAATAATCTACCGCTGGTTCTTACCACTTTTAGAATTAGATATTTCACCACAGTTGGTTCAAAACATCAAGCAATGTGAAATTGCTACAGGCATTGGAACGGGTCATGTTCGAAAGCCTCGACTTATATTGAAAGGAGCAGAACGCATTCGAGTTCAGAAAATAATCGATGATTCTTTAGCTACCCGACCAGATTTAGGAAACTATAAAACATACTTATGATTCAAGGAAAAAGTGTAATCAATGGGAAAGAAGTTCAATCCAAAAACAAAGCTTCTTTTTTTACGTACAATGCACAGACTAGTAAGCAACTGCCACAGCAATACGACAATGCAACCTTAGAAGATATCGACTATAGTTGTGAGGTTGCAGCGCAAGTATTTGCAGATTATGCAGCAACAAGCTCGGCTACACGCGCAGCTTTATTAATTCAAATTAAAAAAGAGCTAGAGCAGAACAAAGTGGCTATCCTTGAACAATATCAATTGGAATCGGGCTATCCCGATGGGCGAGCTCAGGGAGAATTCACTCGAACTTTAGGACAGATTCAAAGCTTTGCGGATTTATTAAACGAAGGTTCTTATGTGAAAGCAATTTTGGATGTAGGCATTGAAGGTGCTCCCGATTTACGTAAAATGCACTTCCCAATAGGGCCAGTTGTAGTTTTTGGCGCCAGTAATTTTCCCTTAGCTTTTTCAACTGCAGGTGGGGATACCATCTCTGCTTTAGCCGCCGGATGTCCAGTAATTCTTAAAGGACATCCCTATCATGCAGGCACAAGTGAATTGGTTGCGCATGCCATACAAATCGCCATACAAAAAAGTGATCTGCCAGCTGGAATTTTTGCACACCTGCATGGCGAATCAATTGGAGTTGGTCAGCGTTTAGTAGAGCATTCAAAGGTTAAAGGGGTTGGCTTTACTGGCAGCTACAAGGCTGGAAAAGCACTTTATGATATTGCTCAAAAAAGAAAAGAACCGATTCCTGTTTTTGCAGAAATGGGAAGTGTAAACCCGATATTTATATTACCGAATCGTTTAGCATCGGACGAATCATTACCGGTCGATCTTGCAAATTCTATTCAAATGGGTACAGGACAATTCTGCACCAATCCAGGGTTAATAGTTGTAAGTGGGCAAGCAACAAGTAGCTTTATAGACCAACTGGCTTCAGAGATTCTAAAGGGAGAACCCGCTACAATGGTGCATTCCAATATTAGTAGAAATTATGAAAATCAACTTCAAAACATCAAAAACCAAGGAGTTACTATTCACAAAGGAAGCCTAGATGCAAATTGTCCGGCTTTGGGGGTTATTTCTGCTGAAGAGGTTTTGAAAAATCCAAATATTTTAGAAGAGGTTTTCGGACCTTTTAGTTTGGTTATTCAATGCGCAACAACGGAAGAATTAAACACAATTGCCGAAGTTCTTCCTGGGCAATTAACCGCAACAATCCTAGGAGAGCCTAATGAACTAAAAGAAAACAAACAACTGCTTGCAACCGTTCAACAAAAAGTTGGTCGTTTGCTATTCAAAGGTGTACCCACAGGAGTTGCAGTTTCGCCCTCTATGAATCATGGTGGACCCTTTCCGGCCTCTACTGACAGTCGTTTCACCTCGGTTGGAACTTCGTCAATTGAACGCTGGCTAAGACCAGTTTGCTTTCAAGATTGCCCACAAGATTTATTACCCGAAGCTTTGAAAGATGAAAATTCGTTACAAATTTTCCGTACATTGAATAAGCAACTTACAAAATCAATAGTATGAAAAGACTCACCTATATCTTTGTTTGTTTAGTTCTTAGTATTGGCTGTTCTTCAATTACTGAAGATCAACTATCGCTTCAAGAATGCATTGATCAGTACGAAGCGTATGACTCTTATGACACAGAAGCTTTTCCTTTAGGCGACCATACCGAAGAGCGTTATCAAGCCGATTATGATTTTTATGGAACCTTACTAGAAAAAATGGAGGGCATAGCGGAAGCTAATCTTACTTCTGAAGATCGAATTTCATTGAAACTTTTAAAGTTTTTGGTAGAAGATCACCGAGCTAATTTTGAATTTAAAACCCATCTGAATCCCTTATTATCCGATTCGGGTTTTCACAATAGTTTGGTCTATCGTGTTCGCCCTTTGACTTCAAAAAAACAAAGTATTGCCTACCTCAAAATGCTACAGGCTATTCCAATGTTTGTAGATCAAAACCTCATTTTATTAAAAAGAGGACTTGAATCTGGTGTGTCTCAACCCTTAATTATTTTTGAGGGTTATGAAAGTAGTTATGACAAACACATTACTGAAATCGTTGAGAATAATTTCTATTTCTCACCTTTTAAAAACCTTCCAGATCAATTCTCTGCTGAAGAAAAAGACTCACTACTGAGTGTTGCGCATGCTACTATTCAAAAAGATGTGATCCCTTCTTTTCAAAAAATTAAATCCTTTTTTGAAACGGAGTATTATCCTCAAACTCGAAAAGCAATTGGGGTTAGCCAAACACCAAATGGAGCAGCCTTTTACAAAGATAGAATAGCCTATTATACTACTTTGGATATGACTGCCGAAGAAGTACATCAATTGGGCTTGAAAGAGGTTGCCAAGATTAAAAATGGCATGGAAGCAATTATTAAAGAAGTCGAGTTTCAAGGAAGTTTCGAGGACTTTTTTGCTTTCTTAAGATCGGATAAACAATTTTATGCGCAATCGGGAGACGAACTTTTGATGCGCGCTCGTGATATTGCAAAACGCTTGGATGAGCAATTACCCAAATTTTTTAAAACCTTACCCCGAACACCCTATGGAGTAGCAGCTGTACCCGATGCAATTGCACCTAAATATACAGGAGGGCGGTATATCCCTACGCGTCCCAACAGCACAAATCCAGGGTATTATTGGGTCAACACCTATAACTTACCGAGTCGCCCTTTATATGTTCTTCCAGCACTTACAGCCCACGAAGCTGTTCCCGGACATCATCTACAAATGGCATTAAATTCAGAGCTATCAACCGAAATTCCAAGCTTTAGAAGATCCCTTTATTTGTCTGCCTATGGAGAAGGATGGGGCTTATATACAGAAGCACTAGCTGGAGAAATGGGCATATATACCACTCCCTACGAGCGCTTTGGTCAACTTACCTATTCCATGTGGAGGGCGTGTCGTTTGGTTGTTGATACAGGAATTCATGCTTTTGGATGGAGTAAAGAACAGGCGGTAGAATTTATGACTGCAAATACAGCACTTTCTTTTCACGAGATTAATACAGAAGTAGACCGCTATATTTCATGGCCAGGTCAGGCTTTGGCTTATAAAGTTGGAGAGTTGAAAATTACGGAACTCAGACAAAAAACAGAAAATGCTCTCGGAGATCAATTTGACATACGAGAATTTCACAATATTATTTTACAAAAAGGAACGCTAACCCTTCCACTAATGGAAGAAGAAATAGCAGCCTATATTAAGCAAGAATTGAATGAGTAGCATTACAAAATTCATTTGTATTGATGGCAATACAGCTGGTAATCCTGTTCGTGTTGTAACGTCACCGACGCCAAAATTAGAGGGGAATACCATGATGGAAAAGCGACTTCATTTTCTTAAAGAATTTGATTGGATCCGCAAGGGATTGATGTTCGAACCCAGAGGGCACGATATGATGAGTGGAAGTTTTTTCTTTCCTCCGCATAATGCATTGAACGATGTTGCTGTTTTATTCATAGAAACTAGTGGATGCTTGCCCATGTGTGGGCATGGTCTCATTGGAACAATTACCATTTTGATTGAGGAAAAATTAGTTTTGCCCAAAGAAAAAGGAACCCTTCGAGTTGAAACGCCTGCCGGATTAATCATTGCTTCCTATACGCAAGAGGCCGAAAAAGTCACCGCTGTTAAATTCACAAACATTGCTTCTTTTCTCTACGCTTCAGGTCTTGAAGTTGAGCATCCAGAGTTAGGGAAGCTTAAAGTTGACGTTGCTTATGGAGGTAATTTTTATGCTATTGTAGATCCTCAAGCAAACTTCAAAGGAATTGAACATTATACCGCTGGGAAATTAATTGACTTCAGCAAATCGTTACGAATCTTGGTTAATGAGTTGCAAGAATTTATTCATCCCGAGGATTCTAATATCCAAGGATGTAGTCATGTTTTATGGGCAGGAAAAACGCTTGACGAAACATCTACAGCGCGTAACGCTGTTTTTTATGGAGACAAGGCAATCGATCGTTCACCGTGCGGAACCGGTACTTCGGCACGAATGGCACAGTGGTTCGCACAAGATAAACTAAAAGTTGGTTCGAATTTTATTCACGAAAGCATTATTGGCTCTACCTTTAAGGGTACTGTAGAGCAAGAAACAACTGCTGGTTTATTTTCAGCAATTGTACCAAGCATCGAAGGTAGCGCGCGTATAACAGGATACAACACAATACTAATTGATTCTGAAGACCCCTATGCAGCAGGATTTCAAGTTATTTGATTTGATATGAAAAAGAAAGTAGTCGTTATTGGTGGAGGAATTATAGGCCTGTCTACCGCATTTTATTTAAGAGCCGAAGGGCACGAAGTCACTGTATTAGATAAGGGTACTCTTTCTGAAGGAGCTTCTTTCGTCAATGCTGGATATTTGACTCCAAGTCATATCATCCCTCTAGCTGCTCCGGGAATGATTTCTAAAGGATTGAAGTGGATGTTCAATTCATCTAGTCCTTTTTACATCAAACCACGATTGGATGCCGATTTAATTTCCTGGGGTTGGAAATTTATGCGTTCCTGTTCTAAAGCCCATGTGCAACGTTCGTTATCCGTGATAAAAGACATCAATACTTTGAGTAAGAACTTGTATCACGAAATGCACCAATCCATGGATTTTGATTTTCATTTGGAAGATAGAGGCGTATTGATGGCTTTTAAAACTACAAAGGCAGAAAAGGAAGAATTTTCTGTAATGAAGGCCGCCCAAGACTTGGGATTGGATGTTTCTTTGATCGGGCAAGATGAAGTCAATCAGCTGCAACCAGGCGTTACAATGAATGTCGCCGGGGCGTATCATTATCGTTGTGACGCACACACAACTCCAGGGGTTTTTATGCACCAGTTACGCGACAATATTCTTGCGAATGGTGTTTCCATTCACACGAAAACCACTGTAAATGGATTTGAAGTTGTCAATAATCAAATAAAAAAAGTGCAAACAGATCAAGGCGATTTTGAAGCAGATGAAGTTGTTTTTGCCGCTGGAGCCTGGACAGAAAAGCTCCTAAAACCTTTAAAAATTGCACTCTCTATTCAGGCAGGAAAAGGATACCGCATTAATGTAGCAGCACCAACAGGAATCACGATGCCTGCTATCCTGATGGAATCAAAAGTAGCGGTAACCCCCATGCAGGGATTTACTCGTTTTTCGGGAACTATGGAGATTGCGGGAATCAATAATACCATTCGCATGAATCGAGTACAGGCCATAGCGCAAGCATCAAGTCAGTATTATCAAGGAATAGCGATCGCGAAAGAAGATCAAGAACAAGCTCATTGTGGCTTGCGACCTTTATCACCAGACGGATTACCGTTTATTGGAAGACACTCTTCTTGTTCTAATTTGGTTATGGCAACAGGTCATGCCATGATGGGTTGGAGCTTAGGCCCGGGAACAGGGAAATTAGTTTCCGAAATTATTTCAGGTAAAAAAACAGCTATGGATATAACAGCTTTTGCGCCTGAACGAAAGTACGGACTATAGTTTATAGGCAATACCACCAGCAAGTGCAGGTGCTTTATAAATGTTTTTTCCACTCAACGGAATACTATACCCAAAGGAGGCACTCCATTTTTTTGTTAAAAAATAGTTGATTTCTCCACCTAGATTTGTGACTTCAACATTATTTGCAAAAATACTTCCGTTGCTATTTTCGGCAGATAAAGAACCGTTGTAAAACGATTGAATCGTATTCAGGCGCACCAAAAGCAAGAATTTATTTTTAAACACTTGAGATCCTGTTTCAAGCCCCAGACGGATTTCATCGGAAAAACCATTACTCCTATTATTGACGCCTACAGATCCTTTGGCGTAAAAAGAATGCTTTGCAATTTTAAACGAAGTTCCTGCCAAGACTTTCAAGATTTGATTGAATTCTCCATCTCCAGTTTGATAACTTCCATCACTTCCACCGCTGTTATTCCCTGACGGAATTCCTAAGGTTAATGAAGTAGCCAGTACCCATTTTGGACGTTTGAGAATTTGAACCTCTACCGCAAGGTCAATATCACCTATACTATTTACGACTTCTCCTGGTTGACCTGGATTGCCCGAAGTAAAGGTTTGTTCGTTTTGATATACGCTGGTAAAGGGAATATAACCCACTAACGTGATTTTGTCTGTAATTCCGTGCCGTCCATATAAACTGGTCACAAAAATCCCACGAGTTGCATTAGGATCTAGAAGCCCCTTATCGGTATAGTGTTGATCTGCTTCTAAAAACCAAGCTCCAAGTTTATAGTATCCAGTTCCTTTTTTCTGAGTCCATTGCGCAGTTCCAAAAGTTATTCCAAGAAAAAAAAGAGAGCCCAATAATAAGAATCGTTTTTGCATGTGTTGGTAAAATTAAAATATGGTTGAATCACCGACTTTTACATTAAAAGGCTTACACCAGTATAGGATGTATTTATAATCACTAATGTCGATTGAAGAAGGTAAAGTATAGCTGTGAGCTCCATTGAAAACGGTCACCTCTGCAATTTCATAGGATCCTGAAGTTGAATTAGGATTGTTCGAAAGGTACACATAAAGACCAGGAAGCGCAGTTGAGGCTTCGTAGTCTCCGGCGATATCCAATACCAATTGCCCAGCATCATTTAAACCATATTCGTAGCTACCGGTAAGTTTATAGCTTGAGGTTGTTTGTATTGTACCTTGATAGGATTGAGGGGCAGTAACAACCACATCGTTATCTACAGTTGTAGTCGATGTATTTGTAGTTGAATCGGGATCTGTAGTAGTTGTACCTGTACCGGTCGTCGATGTACTTGTAGTAGACCCTGTATCTGTTAATGTAGAGGTGTTTGAACCCGTGGTACTCGTGTTTGTATTAGAGACTGTAGTAGTTGTCTCTGTATCGGTAGTCGTTGTTGTAGTTTCGGTTACAACAGGCTCTTCCACTTCGGTCGTAGTCGATGTATTTGTAGTTGAATCGGGATCTGTAGTAGTTGTACCTGTACCGGTCGTCGATGTACTTGTAGTAGACCCTGTATCTGTTAATGTAGAGGTGTTTGAACTCGTGGTACTCGTGTTTGTATTAGAGACTGTAGTAGTTGTACCTGTATCGGTAGTCGTTGTTGTAGTTTCAGTTATTACTGTAACAGCTTTACTAATGGTAAAAGAAGTTTCGGCAGAAATGGTATTCCCTAATGCAGTTACAACACTGACCTGAATAGTAGCGTCGCCATCACTGGTTGCAGTAGCAAAACCACTATCGTCTATAGTAAGAGCATCGGGGGGAGAAACGGTCCAAATCAAATTAGGATTTTCAATTTGAGTGCCACTGGTATCAAAATATTTAGCAGTAAACTGAAATTTTTGTCCAACCTTAATGGAGATAATCTGGGGAGAAGTAATACGTAGTGTTGGATCGACATAATCATCTGTTACATCGGTTCCAATGCAGCTTAGATATAATAAGAAGCTAATAAAAAACAGTATTTTTTTATACATCGTAAAAATTTGGGATTACTAAAGTATAAAAAATATCAAAAAGAATGCCAGACTATATAATTTTAACAAAAAAAGAGAGGGAATTATCCTATAATTCGAACGGCGTCTTTGGCACAATAGGTTGCAATAAGTGATGCTCCCGCACGCTTAAAAGCAATGAGTTGCTCATACATAATTGCGTCATATTCAATCCAGCCTTTTTGAGCAGCAGCCTTGAGCATGGCATATTCGCCACTAACTTGGTAGGCAGCGAGGGGAACATCAACTTGATTACTCAAGTCACGAATGATGTCTAAATACGCTAGACCTGGTTTTACCATAACAATATCAGCACCTTCTTCGATGTCCAATTCTGCTTCTACAAGCGCTTCCTTTCGGTTATGAAAATCCATCTGATAGGTCTTTTTATCTCCAAAACCTGGAGCAGAGTCGAGTGCTGATCGGAAAGGGCCATAGAAACCTGAAGCGTATTTGGCACTATAACTAAGGATTCCGGTATTGTGAAAATGTTCTTGTTCTAGAAGTGTTCGAATGGCCAAAATCCGACCATCCATCATGTCACTTGGAGCTACAAAGTCTGCTCCTGCCTGTGCATGCGATAAGGCCATTTGTGCTAATACTTCAACTGTGGAATCGTTTACAATAATTCCTTGTTCTACAATCCCATCATGTCCAAAAGAAGAATAAGGATCTAAAGCAACGTCAGTCATAACTACCATTTCAGGGACAGTTTCTTTAACAAGGGCAATGGCTCTTTGCATTAAACCGTCAGCGTTCAGCGCTTCTGTACCTTTATTGTCTTTCAGGGTATCGGGTACTTTCACAAACAGCAAAACAGTTTGTAGTCCCATGCTCCAAAGTTCTTGAACTTCTTTTTTCAAATGATCTAAACTCATCCGATAATAATCCGGCATAGAGGCTATTTCTTCTTTCACATCTGAGCCTTCTACAGCAAAAAGAGGGACGATAAAATCGCCTGGCGATAACTGATGTTCTCGCACCATACTTCTGACTGCTTCTGAGCTTCGTAATCGTCTGTTTCGTTTTATTGGATACATGGTAGTGTTTTAAGTAAGGTCTTCTTTTTCATCAGCAATTCCATCTAAGAATACGTCTAATGTATTGGTTTCAGTTTCTTCAGAATCTTCAGACGATTCTAGTTCAGGATTTTGATTGGGCTTTTTCATAGTTCCCAACGTCATCATCAGCATGGACGCTAAAATAACAACCAGTAATACCTGTTCATCTATAATTGAAGCTGCTGTGTTTATAAAGGTAACTTCTTTGATTTGAAGGAATAATAAAATACTGATCAAACCTCTAGGAGACATATAGACCAGAGGAGAGGGCTTTATTTTAAAGGTAGTAGCGATAAAATACAGATAACGTATGAGGAGCATAATTCCAAAAATCAAAACACCGTAAATAAAGGGGGTGACAGAAGAAAATTCTACTAAGCTAATTGAAAAACCAAAAAACAAGAAAAAGAAAGTTTTCACTAAAAAGGTAGATTCTGCGGTCAGAATATGAAATTCGTGCAGTCCTTTTTCAGTCTGATTCAAGTCCAAGTAGCGCTGCATAAATCCAGGGAGTAAGGCTTTAACATTGCTTAAAAACAACCCAAAAATAAAGATGGTTACTAAGGCAGGTAAGTGGAAAAACTTCCCAAAAGCATAGACCAATACAAGTAGTGCTAGGATAAGGAAAAATTTGACATGGTGTTCAATTTTCTGCAAGAGCTGGAACAGGAGGTAGGTGATAATCAGTGAAACTACAATTACTCCGATGATTTGCAACCCTAAAGCGACTATAGATTCGGCACTAATCAAGGTTTGATTCGATTCGAATTGTCGAATGGCATAGTTGAAAATCATGATCCCTAAGATGTCAGAAAACGTAGATTCATATACTACAAATTCTTTTTCTCGATTCAAAAGCCCAGCAGCTGATGGGATAGCAACAGCGCTACTGATAATGGCCAAGGGAATTGCAAAAATAATGGCAGTTTTATGTTCAAGGTTCAAGATGTTTTCAAAAGCCCAGCTTACGGCAATGATGTTGAGTATTAAAATGAGGGCAGCAGCAAAAAATCCTTTAAGGATTACGGGTAGTTTTTCTCTTTTAATATCTAGTTCTAATGCGCCTTCTAGAACAATTAAAATTAGACCAACAGTTCCCAAAACGGGGATTAATTTATCTAAAAACGCAAAATCGGTAAAACCGTAAAGATTGGTTATAGCCCGAATGATGATTCCTGTAAACATTAATAGAATAACTGAGGGGAATTTTGTTTTCCTTGCAATTGCATCAAAGAGGTAAGAGAAAACCACCAAAAGAGGAAGTACAATTAAAATCGATAATGTATTCATAAGAATTTCGTTTTTCTAAAGGTTAATTTAGTGAAAAGCTAACGATTTTTGATTTATGAAATCCAATTTTTAGGTTTCATGATCACTTCCATGAGCATTGCCTCTGGCGAATCTTTTTCAGGCTGATAGTCGTAATGCCACTGAACCTTAGGTGGCAAGCTCATCAAAATACTTTCAATTCTACCGTTTGTTTTTAAACCGAAAAGGGTGCCTTTATCATGAACCAAATTGAATTCTACGTAACGACCTCTTCGTATTTCTTGCCATTTTTTTTGTTCTTCGGTGTAGGCAAGGTCTTTTCTTCGATCTAAAATGGGCAGATAGGCTTCTAAAAAATTATCCGCAACATCGGTAACAAAAGCATACCATTCTTCAAGCGAACGTTTTGGAGTAGGTTTTAAATAATCAAAAAATAAACCCCCCAAACCTCTTGCTTCATCTCGGTGTGTATTCCAGAAATAGGCATCACATTTTTTCTTGTATTCTAAATAGAATTTAGGGTCGTGTCGGTCGCAAGCATTTTTACAGGTTTGATGAAAATGAATTGCATCTTCTTCAAACAAATAATAGGGAGTAAGATCCAGACCTCCACCGAACCATTGATCTACGATATTACCATCGAGGTCATACATTTCAAAATACCGCCAATTTGCATGAACAGTCGGTGCCATTGGGTTTTTTGGATGTAAAACCAAGCTAAGTCCACAGGCATAAAAAGAAGCTTCACTAACATTCAAGTGCGTCTGCATACTTTTGGGTAATGTACCGTGGACTCCCGAAATATTAACGCCCCCTTTTTCAAATACAACTCCGTCTTCCAATACGCGTGTTCTTCCACCTCCACCTTCGTGTCGTTCCCAGATGTCTTCTTTAAAGGAAGCACCTCCATCTGCTAATTCCAAAGCAGCAGTAATTGTATCTTGAAGTTCACAAATGTAATTGTAAAAAGACTCTTTCATGAATGCGTTTTTTAGCTTCCGTATTCTTTTACTGCGTCAACAAATGCTTGCGCATGACTGACGGGAATATTGGGTAAAATACCGTGACCTAGATTTACAATATAGCGATCTTTTCCAAAAGCATCAATCATCTTCTTTACATCGCTTTTGATCTTTGGAATTGGAGACAACAACTGTGATGGATCGTAATTCCCTTGTAAGGTAATATTGCCTCCAGATAAATAACGAGCGTTTCTTGCAGAGCAAGTCCAATCTACTCCAAGAGCGCTAGCGCCAGATTCTGACATTTCTCCTAGGGCAAACCAGCATCCTTTCCCAAAGACAATTACAGGACATAAATCTTTAACTGCCGTTATAATTTGTTGGATGTACGGCCAAGAAAAAATAGCATAATCTTCTGGGGAAAGTAAACCTCCCCAAGAATCAAATATTTGTAAGGCATTGACACCCGCTGCAGCTTTTGCTCTAAGATAATCAATAGTAGTGTCGGTTATCTTCTGAAGTAACTCATGCGCCATTTCTGGCTCTTTAAAACAAAACTCCTTTGCTTTGTCGAAGGTTTTTGATCCTTGCCCCTGAACAGCATAGCACAATAAAGTCCACGGTGAACCAGCAAAGCCGATCAAGGGCACTTCGTTGTTGAGCTCTTGTTTGGTCATTTTGACCGCATCAATTACATAGCCCAAAGCCTCTTCTGCATAAGGAACAATAACTCGGTCTAGTTCTGCTCTGTTTCGAATAGGAGTAGGAATCCAAGGACCAACGTCCGCTTTCATTTCTACTTCAATATTCATTGCCTGCAAAACCACAAGTATATCACTGAATAAGATTGCAGCATCTGGGCCAATCTGACGAATAGGCATTACGGTAATCTCTGTTGCTAATTCTGGGGTTTGACAACGTGTAAAGAAATCATATTTTGCTTTCAGCTTCATGAAATCTGGTAAGTATCGCCCGGCTTGACGCATCATCCAAACGGGGGGACGAGCAACGGTTTCTCCGGCTAGAGCTTTAAGGAATAAATCATTTTTAATCATGAGGGTAGCTGTTTTTTTGTTTGGTAAATCATGTGCTCTATAGTAGGACTTGTAGCAATTATAATCTGTCTTTTAGATACTGGAAGCGCTTCAGCGGTGGTTGGGCCAATACAGATGCAAACAGTCTGCTTGAGGTTGTTGTCTTGAAGAAAACTTCGAACCCCGCTTGGGCTGTAAAACAACACAATATCAAAAGCACCAATTGCTTTTGGTTTCAAGATTGTTTGGTACACTTCAACAGCATCAAGTTTGATTTTGTGGAGTCTCATTTGAGCCTCTAAATCAGGTCTTCTTTCCTTTCCGCAGAAAAACAAGAAAGCTTCATTTTTAGCATTTTTAACGATGAAATCAGTCAAATTGGATGCATTTTCTTCAAAATGAGCTACTTTTAAGCCTTTTTCTTCTAAAGCGGCTTTGGTCTTTTCGCCTACGCAATAGCATTTTTTATTCTTCAAAAGTAGTTCGAAATCCGTTTTTGAAAAAACAGATTGTACCGCATTTTGACTTGAGAAAAGGAGTGTGTGATTTGCTTCGGAATAGGTAAAAGGAATTGCTTCTGTTTCTATAAAATTTCGTTCTGTGTAGCGAGCTCCTAATTCGATCATTCTGTTTTTTTGAATGGGTGAAAGCACTTTAGTTGAAAGAATTTTTAAAGGATTGCTCATAAGGAAGATTTAAATTCCTGAAGTAAGGTTGCAGCTCCTTTTTTAAGCAAAGCGTTTGCGAGTTCAACTCCTTTGTTTTGAGCGGTAGATTTTCCAAAGGTTTCTGAAACAAGGAATTTTCGTTTGCCATCCAACGAAAAAACGCCACCGTTAAAGTGTACCTGATCTCCTTCTAAAGTTGCAAGTGCTCCGATTGGCGCAGTACATCCACCTTCTAGTGTTCTTAAAAAATCTCGTTCAATCTGTGTGCAAAGTGCAACATCGGTTCGATTGAATTGTTGCAGGCTATCGAATATGGTTGTGTCGACAGTTCTGCAAACTACCATAAGCGCTCCCTGAGCGGGTGCCGGTATCATCCAATCTAAGATTTCAACGCGCTCTGTTTTTGTATCAAGCCGAACTAATGCAGCTTCAGCAAAAATTGCTCCGTCCCAAGCTTGATCTTTCAATTTAGTTAAGCGGGTTTGTATGTTTCCACGTAGGGGAACGATGTTGTGATTCGGATAGTGCGCTAGCCATTGCGCTTTTCTTCTTAAACTCCCGGTTGCAATTGTTGCAGGGTTTTCAAAAGCAACGGCAGTGGCTTTTTTTACGAGAACATCTAAGACTGGACCTCGTTCCAAAACTGCGGCTTGTTTAATACCTTCTGGTAGTTGCGTTGGCACGTCTTTCATGCTGTGAATTGCAATATCAATTCGATTATTCAGTAGAGCAGCATCAAGTGTTTTAGTAAAAATCCCAACAGTTCCCATTTCATAAAGAGGTTGTACAAGGTCTAAGTCACCATCGCTTTTAATCGGAACTAATTCGGTAGTATAGCCTTTTGCATTTAATAAATCTTGCAAGGTGTGGGCCTGCCATAGTGCCAAAGCACTTGCTCGTGTTCCAATTCGAATCAGCTTATTCATGGGCTTTTATATCCAGTTGAAAAACTTCTTGAATTACATCCAAGGTTGAAGATGCTTTGCTGGGATTTTCTTTGAGGTAATTGGCGAGCTGACCGGTTATTTTTTGAATCATTTGATCTGAAACGCTCACTGCTTCGGGTTTTAAAACCGCTTTCTTCTCTTGATTTTTAATTTCAGAACTTTGTTGAGCTGTTAGTTTAGCCTTCAGAGCGCGCAATGCTGGCGCATATTGACGATGCTCTAACCATTGCAAAAACTCTACTTTAACTTCTTCTAAAATTGTTTCGGCTTGAGGAATGTATTGTCTTCTATCTTCTAATGCTTTGTTTGTGATTTGTGAAAGAGAATCTAAATTAATTAGTGTTACATGTTCTAGCTCTTCAACATTCGAATGCACATTACTGGGGATAGAAAGATCTAAAATCAGAAGGGGGGTGTCTTTATGAATAATGTCTTTCGATATTGTAGGTTGTTGCGCACCAGTTGCAACAATTAAGACATCTGTTTTTCTAATTTCTGTAGGTAATTCTCCGTATTCTTTAACCAAGACATTGAACTTTCCTGCTATGTGTTTGGCTTTTTCATGGGTACGATTGATCAAAACAATATGATCGTTTTCGGTATGTTTGATTAAATTTTCGCACGTATTCCTACCGATCTTACCCGTTCCAAAAAGTAAAATATTTTTCTCTGAAATATCCTCAATGGTATTGATGATGTACTGAACCGATGCAAACGCAACCGAAGTAGCACCACTCGAAATCTTAGTTTCGGTTTTGATGCGTTTACTTGCTTGAATAACGGCGTTTACTAGGCGTTCCATAAAGCCATGACCCATACCGAGTTTTTTGGATCTAAAAAAGCCTTGCTTCAATTGACCAATTATTTCAAAATCTCCAAGAATTTGACTGTCTAATCCTGTTCCAACTTTGAAGATATGGTGAAAGGCAGCATTGTTTTTATGGGTATAACCGATTTCATTGAACACCCCTAAACTTCCTTTGGAGTGCTTACACAATAAATTAATCAGTTGAATAGGATGATTAACATGGGCATAGATTTCCGTTCTGTTACAGGTAGAATTAATGAGTATCTCTTCGACACCTTCTCTTTTGGCTTCTAGGGTAAGCGTGTCTTTTTGCTCTAAGCTTAAGCTAAAATCTCCTCGAGTTTTTAGGTCAGCATTTTTATAACTAACTCCTATTGCGTAAAAATGTTTCTTGTTATTTGAAACTTCCATTAATTCGTTCTAATCGGATACAAAAATAAGCGGCTGCTTTTAAAAAAAGTAACGCTAAAAGTATAATTAACAACGTAAAGCGATTACTTTTGCAATGGAAACGCTCATAGACTATATAATATAGCCTTTTTGCAATATACGCTTATGTTATTTAGAGTGTTTCTAAATAAAAAACAATACAAATTATGCTTAAAAATAACGATGAAAGTAATGCGTCAAGAATGACTATCGAAGAAGGCTTTTATGTACTTCGTTTTCAAAACGATACCGATGAAGTAACCCGTGAGGTTCGAGAAATTAATAGCAGCTTTATTCAATTTCATTTTTGCATGAAGGGCCAAGGTGATTTCTTGTTCAACACTGGAAATTATGTTTTTAATGTAAAAGAAGAGCACTCCATTTTGTTGTATAATCCACAACGAGATTTACCTATAGATCTAAAGTTACAGCCCAATACTTGGATTATTGGTGTCGTTATTTCAATTAAAAAATTTCATAGCTT
>PXYQ01000122.1 GCA_003023645.1 Candidatus Arcticimaribacter sp.
AGCAGTTACTCGGTTTTTTTTATTCATTGGCTTTTGGTTTTGTTATTATAAATTTTTCTTGATCTATTGTATAGTTAAAATCTCGAGAAGCTTGAATGGTTGTCAAAATCGCTTCTAGCGACTCAAATTCAAATCTCCCCGTAAATTTCTTATCATTCAATTCAGTATAGTGGTTTTCAAATTCTACATTGAATTTTCGCTCTAGTTTAAGTAAGATGGATGCAAATGATTCTTTTTCAAAGACAAGGATTCCCGTTTTCCATGCTATATAATCTTCAACATTAATCTTTGAAACTTCAAGTTTTTTAGGAGCACTTTTAGACACTGAGACCTTGTTGTGTGGTTTCAGATATACACCCGCTAATTCATCAAACCGAATTCCATCGGTAAAAACACCAACACTTCCTTCAATAAGAATTACTTCCGATTGTTCGTCTTCTTTGTAGGAAGAAAAAACAAATTCAGTTCCAAATACTTCGGTGTTGATCCGTTCACTTGAAACGATGAACGGACGCAATGAATCTTTGGTTACTTTAAAAAAGGCTTCTCCTTCTACTTGAACTCTTCTTGGTTCATTAGAAAGGAATTTGTTTGGAAAACTCAATTTGGAGTCGGAATTTAGAAAGACAGCAGATCCATCTGAAAGTATAATTTCGAATGTTTTTCCTTTTGGAACGTATAGCGTATTCAAAAGACTGGGGTCACTTATGTGATCGTTACTGTACTTTAATGCCCCGTTTTGCTTTTCAGCCACAACATTTCCGTTACTGGACTTGATCAAATCAACTTCATCCAAAGCATTGATTGTCCCGTCTGCTTGAGCAAGTATGATCTTGTTGGGGTCTATTGTTTGGTTAACATCTTGATTCCAAAAACCCTGACGAATTAATAAGGATAAAACAAGAGTCGCGGCAACAGCATAGCTGAAACGAATAATTGTTCTATTCCGTTTTGGAACTCTTAGAGGTAATGCTTCTTCTTTAATTGTATTAGAATTAATCAATGCATAGGTTGCAGCATACTCTTTAAAAAGAAGACGAACATCTTCTTGTTTTAAAGCCTCTTCAAGCTCTTTTCTTTCTTCAGAAGAAATCCTTTTTTCAAAATATAAGACGATTAATCTTTCCATTTATTTTACTGACTTTTATTTAATAACGGTTGGGGAATCAAAAACCCTTACATTTTTTTTAATTCTTTTTTTTGTAAGTTTGAAAAATAAGATCCCAATCTTATCATTTGAAAATGAATAACGACCAACTATTAATTTTGGAGTTAGTTAAAGGAAATCGTAGTGCTTTTAAAAAAGTGCATGATCTTCATTATGCTTGGCTCTATGGTTATAGTTTAACGTTAACTAGAGACAAGGATATTGCAAAAGATATTGTGCAAGAAACCATGACCACTCTATGGATAAATAGAGCATCATTGGATTCAAAAAAAAGTCTTAAAAATTTTTTAATCACCCTAACAAAGCGTAATTTCATTGACCACTACCGAAAACACAAAAGAGATTTAGGTTTACTTGAAAACCTCACTATCGAGGCTTTTACAGATGCTTCTTCAGATTCAGGTAACCATGATTTTATGGATAAAAAAGAAATTCTAAATCAATGGATTGAAGAATTACCTCCAGCAACTAAAGATGTTTTTATACTGAATAAATTCAGAGGGATTTCTTATAAAGAAATTGCAGAATTGAACTCAATATCCGTAAAGACGGTTGAAAGTCATTTGTATAAAGCGATGAAGTTTCTTAGAAAAAAAGTGACTAAAAAGCTTTAACGGGCTGCTTTACTAATTAGCTCTTATAAATTCAGCCTCAAAAAGAGCTTGGAAATGCGTGCTCAATTTCTCTCGGACTTCGTCCAATGAAATTTCTCTTTTTAGCTCTGCTTGTAAAGATGTTACTCCTTTTCCTTGAATACCACAGGGAACGATATAACTAAAATAAGCAAGGTCGGTATTTACATTGAATGCAAAACCATGCATGGTCACCCAGCGACTCGCTTTAACACCCATAGCACATATTTTACGAGCAAATGGTGTTCCAACATCCAACCAAACGCCAGTTTCGCCTGGGCTTCGAGTTCCTTCTAACCCGTACTCCTTCAGAGTTAAGATTACCATTTCTTCGAGCAAACGAAGGTATTTATGTATGTCAGTAAAAAAATTTTCTAAGTCTAGAATTGGATAACCTACAACCTGACCTGGGCCATGAAAGGTAATGTCCCCTCCTCGATTGGTTTTATAATATTCAATCCCACGATCGCGAAGCTGCTCTTCATTTAAAAGGAGGTGGTCAATAGCACCGCTTTTGCCTAAAGTAATTACAGGTGGATGTTCTACCCATAAAAAATAATTGGGTGTTGGGTGTTGAATTTCAATTTTGCGATTCGCTATTTTAAGATCAACAATTTCTTTAAGTAGTTTTTCTTGAAAATCCCAAGCAGGCTGATAGGAGGTGTTATTTAAATCGGTAACTTGAATTTTCTTGTTGGGAGTTTGCATCCTATCGGTTGGTGTTATTCAAAATTACAAGTGCAGCAATTACACCCGGAACCCAACCACAGAGGGTCAAAACGAATACAATAACGATGGAACCACAACCTTGATCCAAAACAGCAAGGGGAGGGAAAAGAACGGAAAGTAGGACACGAAAAAGACTCACGGCTATATTTTTTAGCAAGATAGTGAAAATTGGATTTTCAATTGAAGGAAACCCTTATCTTTGCTAAAATTTTTGACACTATGGCTGCATTGAGCGAACAGGAAATTATTAGAAGAGAAAAACTAGAACGACTTAGAGCACTAGGTATTGACCCGTACCCAGCGCCTCTTTATCCTGTAAACCATTCCTCTGCTTCAATAAAAGAAGACTTTGTTGAAGGAAAAGAAGTGATCATTGCCGGGCGATTGATGTCAAGAAGAATTCAAGGTAAAGCCAGTTTTGCTGAAGTTCAAGACAGTCAAGGACGGATTCAAGTGTATTTCAATCGCGATGAAATTTGTGTTGGCGAAGACAAAACTCTATACAACGAGGTTTACAAAAAACTTCTCGATATTGGAGATATCATTGGAATCGAAGGAACGCTTTTCACTACCCAAGTTGGACAACAAACCATCGCTGTTAAGAAATTTGATGTATTGAACAAAACCTTACGTCCACTTCCATTGCCTAAAACTGATGCAGAGGGAAATACATTTGACGAATTTAACGATCCCGAATTACGCTACCGTCAGCGGTATGTAGATTTGATTGTCAATCCTAAAGTGAAAGAAACGTTCATCAAGCGAACAAAAATAACCAACAGCATACGAGAATATTTTAATGCAAAAGATTATCTAGAGGTTGAAACACCGATTTTACAACCCATACCAGGAGGTGCATCGGCTCGCCCTTTTATGACACACCATAATGCATTGGACATACCCTTGTATCTTAGAGTAGCTAATGAACTTTACTTAAAACGACTAATCGTTGGTGGGTTTGATGGCGTTTATGAATTTTCTAAAGATTTCCGTAACGAAGGAATGGATCGAACTCATAATCCTGAATTTACGGTAATGGAACTTTATGTTGCTTACAAAGATTATTTCTGGATGATGGAAACTACCGAAGCCTTGCTTGAAAAAGTAGCTTTGGACTCCAATGGAAGTTCATCAGTTTCTGTTGGCGAACACACCATCGACTTTAAAGCCCCCTACCCTAGAATACCAATTCTAAAAGCAATCGAAATACATACAGGAATTGATGTTTCTGAAATGGATGAAGTCACGCTTCGAGAAACTGCTAAAGGTTTGGGTATTGAAGTTGACGAAACCATGGGGATTGGGAAATTAATTGATGAAATTTTTGGTGAAAAATGTGAACACCATTACATACAACCAACCTTCATAACCGACTATCCTAAAGAAATGAGCCCGTTGACCAAAGAACACCGTTCGAATCCTAAACTTACCGAACGTTTTGAATTGATGGTTAATGGAAAAGAATTGGCGAATGCCTATACGGAATTGAATGATCCGATTGATCAAAGAGAACGATTTGAGGAGCAAATGAAGTTGAGCGAAAAAGGAGATGATGAAGCCATGTTTATCGATCAAGATTTTTTGCGTGCGCTTGAATATGGAATGCCCCCTACTTCGGGAATTGGAATTGGAATTGACCGTTTGGTTATGCTCATGACCAATAACAGTTCTATTCAGGAAGTTTTGTTTTTCCCACAAATGCGACCAGAAAAAAAGGCTGTAGAATTGACTGAGGAAGAAAAAGCAATTTTATCTCTATTAAAAACGAAAAGTCCAATCGAATTAGCTCAACTGAAAGAACAAGCGGGTTTGAGCAACAAAAAGTGGGATGTTTCTTTGAAAGGTTTGACTAAAAAAGGTATCGCTAAAGTAAAGAAGACGGAAGATGGTCTTTGGGTTAAAACTATATAAAAGCTGGGCTATCCTTGATCAAGGACAGCCCAGCTTTATACGGCACTAACCCATAATCTGTGTAAGTTTAAAAAACTTTAAACTCTGTTCTTCTGTTTTGTGCATGAATATTGTCAGCACAATCTTTTCCATTAGTACAATCATTCATTAGTTTAGTTTCTCCATACCCGACAGCAATTAAGCGAGTGTCGTCTACTCCTTTTGATATCAAATATTCAACAACGTTTTTTGCTCTTCTCTCTGATAGGTTCAGGTTAAAAGCATCACTCCCCTGAGCATCGGTATGCGAGCCTATTTCAACAATAATATTAGGGTTTTTTTCGAGTAAATCATACACATACTCATCGATTATCTTCTTCGATCGTACTGTTAACACATCGCTCCCTAAAGAATAATTGATTGGAAGGATTTCGCCTCTTTCAGGAATTGAACATGGGACTTCTCTCCATGCACTCATTCCACCTTTCTTTAACAGGATTTTCTTTTTTATTTCTTTATACTCAGCTGGTATGGTTGCTTTTCTAGTTGTTTCATCTTTAACTAAAACGCGTCTTTCAATAGTTTTAACTTTAGCAGGTATATCTTCTTGAATAGTTTGAGCTGGACTTACTTCAACCTGTTTTGTTATTAGAGTGTAATTCCCATCAATTCGTTTAGAAGAAGTTGATGCATTATTAGCTACTTTGGCAACTGGAATTTCGCGAAAAAGGGCTTGACTTTCTCGATAATGAAACACTCGACAATCTGCAGGGTTTATCGATGGACAATCTG
>PXYQ01000123.1 GCA_003023645.1 Candidatus Arcticimaribacter sp.
AAGTAGGTTCTTGATTTTCTTTCACGTCTTTGACACTATGATAGTTGAAGTAGGCAATGAACAGGAGCTACACGTCCAGACCTTGTTTTAAAAGACATTATTCATCATCTTTACCCAGAATTACATACGGCATACTCGCCAACTTATTTTTTACCCTTAGATGATTGAGATTCGTGGTTATACTGGCTTTTTTACATTCCTCATAGGAATGCTCTTTCTGTGCTTAATTTTTAATTTGAGTTTAGGCTCCGTCGATATTCCCCTTTGGGAAGCCATTAAGATCACTTTGGGATACCCAACCACAAAACCCGCCTTCGAGTACATCTTATTGGATTATCGCATCCCTAAAGCCATTACAGCAATCCTTGCAGGCGGAAGTTTAGGTGTATGCGGACTTATGATGCAGACCTACTTTCGAAACCCATTGGCTGGACCCTATGTGTTGGGAATTAGTTCTGGGGCTAGTCTCGGAGTTGCACTTCTCCTTATGGGAAGTTCTTGGCTTGGAGGATGGTTTGTTTTTGGAGAAGTTGGATTACGATGGGCAGTAATGATTGCAGCTAGTCTAGGGAGTGTTCTTGTTTTTAGCCTCATTCTCATCGCAGCAGTTCGACTGAACAACAGCACCTCCCTGCTGATTCTCGGGCTTATGTTCGGCAGCTTTACAGCGGCAATTGTCAACATCTTGATGTTTTATGGAAGTAAAGAAGCCTTACAGAAATATGTCTTTTGGTCTTTTGGAAGCTTGGGCAACATGAACAACTCTGAATTAAAAATTCTCAGTGTAGTGCTTTTTATTGGTTTAGGGATGGCCGTAGTGGCTATTAAAAACCTAAACAGCCTCCTTTTAGGTGAAACCTATGCGCAGTCACTCGGGGTTTCACTTAAAAAAAACCGATACCTTATTGTTATTTCTGGAAGCCTTTTGGCCGGAGCAACTACTGCTTTTGTAGGTCCTATTGGGTTTATTGGCTTGGCTGCCCCGCATTTAATTCGTCTTTTAATTCCATCTACCCGAGATCACAAAGTCATTTTACCAGCCGTTTTTCTCGGTGGAGCACTATTGCTTTTGATTTGTGATTCAATCGCTCAAATTCCAGGCAGTGCTTCGGTATTACCAATCAACGGAATAACCTCCTTAATTGGAGCACCTTTAATCATTCTACTCATCTTACGTCAAAGAAAATAAGTCATGATTAAATTTCATAAACTAACTACAGGATATTCTTCTAGAGGAACTTCAAAAGAAATTTCAAGAGCGCTTGACCTTTCTATTGAAAAAGGAACCTTGGTTGGCATTCTGGGAAGTAATGGCATTGGAAAAAGCACCTTATTGAAAACCATTGCTGGATTTGAAAAACCCTTGAGTGGTAGCGTGCAAATTGACAAAAAATCGGTTCATGAGTTGAGTCCAATGGACCGAGCGCAGTGCTTGAGTATTGTTTTAACTGAAAGAAAACTCTCGGGCGATTTACTCGGAATAGAAGTAATTCGATTGGGAAGACAACCCTACACCAACTGGATCGGTAGCCAATCGGAGGAAGACGATCAACTGGTTTCTAAAATCATAGCTCAATTGAATATTGGAAAACTTGCAGAGCAAACTCTAAAAACGATGAGCGATGGTGAAATACAAAAGATTCTTTTAGCCCGAGCCCTAGCCCAAGACACTGCGGTAGTCTTACTCGATGAGCCCAGTTCTCACCTTGATCTGTACAACAAAGCCTTACTTTTTCAACAAATAAAACAACGAGTGAAAGAAGATCAAAAAACAATTCTCTTTACGAGTCATGACCTTAATACAGCCATTCAAATTTGTGATAAAATCATTCTGCTTTTACAGGATCGATGGGAATATGGAACCCCAGACGAATTGATCAAAAAAGGGGTCTTCCAGAGCGTTTTCCCTAAAGAAACCGTTGGCTTTGACCCCCTTCAAAAACAGTTTAGAATTTGCGTCTAATTCTTTTTATTTAGTCAAGTACATCTTACGTCTTGCATAGAGATCATAAAACTGATCGTCTTTGAGACTGTCAATAAAGAGTATACTTTCTCCCGTACTTTTCATCTCTGGTCCCAATTGCTTATTTACATTATGGAACTTATCGAATGAAAATACAGGTTGCTTAATCGCATAACCTTCTAGCTGTGGATTGAAGTTAAAATCTTTAACCTTCTTCTCTCCTAGCATTACTTTGGTTGCGTAGTTTACATAAGGCTCTTTGTAAGCTTTCGCAATAAAAGGAACTGTACGAGATGCTCTTGGGTTTGCTTCAATAATAAAAACTTTGTCATTCTTAACCGCAAACTGAATGTTGATGAGTCCAACAGTTCTCAATTCTTTAGCAATTTTAACCGTATGGTCTTTTATTTGTTCCAAAACATATTCCCCTAAGGTGAATACAGGAAGAATTGCATTCGAGTCACCTGAGTGAATCCCACAAGGTTCGATATGTTCCATTATTCCGATGATGTAAACATCTTCGCCGTCGCAAATTGCATCTGCTTCCGCTTCAATAGCACCATCTAAATAATGATCTAACAGTAATTTATTTCCAGGAATTTTTCGCAATAAATCTACTACATGCGTTTCCAACTCTTCTTTATTGATTACAATTTTCATTCCTTGACCTCCGAGAACGTAGGACGGTCGTACTAAGATTGGGAAATCCAATTCATCAGATAAAGCTAAAGCTTCTTCTGCGTTTTCTGCTACCCCAAAATCTGGATAAGGAATGTTGTTTTCTTTCAACAATGTAGAAAAACTTCCACGGTCTTCGGCTAAATCAAGGGCCTTGAAACTAGTACCGATAATCTTAACTCCGTAGCGTTCTAATTTTTCAGCAAGCTTTAAAGCCGTTTGTCCACCTAACTGAACAATAACACCTTCTGGTTTTTCATGCTGTATGATGTCGTAGATATGTTCCCAGAATACAGGTTCAAAATACAATTTGTCCGCAACGTCAAAATCGGTTGAAACCGTTTCAGGGTTACAGTTAATCATGATGGTTTCATAACCGCATTCTGCAGCAGCTAGTACACCGTGAACACAGCAGTAATCGAATTCTATCCCTTGACCAATTCGGTTAGGACCAGAACCTAAAACAACGATTTTTTTACGATCGGTTACTATACTTTCATTATCACTAAAAGGCTCTTGACCTTTCAGTTGCATTTTATCTTCGAAAGTAGAATAGTAGTACGGAGTCATAGCAGCAAACTCCGCAGCACAGGTGTCTACCAATTTGTAAACTCGTTGAACACCTAACTTAGAACGACAGTTGTACACTTCGCTTTCCATACAATCGAGCATGTGCGCGATTTGACGGTCAGCAAAGCCTTTTTGTTTTGCTTCTAGTAATAAAGGCTTTTCTATGGTATCGATAGAGAAGTTGGATATCTCTTTCTCTAGAGCATATAACTCTTCGTATTGTCTTAAGAACCATAAATCAATTTTAGTGATTTCATGAATTCTACTCAACGGAATTCCCATTTGAATCGCATCGTAAATAACAAATACACGATCCCAACTTGCATAAGTAAGTTTGGAAATAATTTGATCGTAATCGGTATATCCTTTTCCGTCTGCACCCAAGCCGTTTCGTTTAATTTCGAGCGACTGCGTAGCTTTGTGAAGGGCCTCTTGGAACGATCGTCCAATTCCCATCACCTCACCAACAGATTTCATTTGAATTCCAAGGGTACGGTCAGAGCCTTCAAACTTATCGAAGTTCCAACGTGGTATTTTAACAATGACATAATCAACTGTAGGCTCAAAAAGAGCTGAAGTAGATTTGGTGATTTGATTTTCTAGTTCATCTAAAGAGTATCCTATGGCTAATTTCGCTGCAATCTTAGCAATCGGATAACCGGTTGCTTTTGAAGCTAAAGCAGAAGATCGCGATACACGGGGATTAATTTCAATCGCAATGATGTCTTCGTTTTCATCTGGACTAACTGCAAACTGAACGTTACATCCACCTGCGAAATCTCCAATGCTGCGCATCATCTTAATGGCCATATCACGCATACGCTGATAGGTGGTATCCGAAAGGGTCATCGCTGGAGCTACCGTAATAGAATCTCCGGTATGAATTCCCATAGGGTCCATATTCTCGATGGTACATATAATTACAACATTATCGTTTTTATCTCGGAGAAGTTCAAGTTCATATTCTTTCCAACCAACTAAAGCTTTATCTATAAGAACCTCGTGAATTGGAGATGCCTCTAGACCACGGGTCAAGAGTTCGTCAAATTCTTCGGCAGTATATACAAATGCAGCACCAGTACCACCTAAGGTAAACGAAGGACGAATTACAAGAGGAAAACCGAATTTTTGAGCGATTTCTTTTCCTTTCAAAAAAGATGTTGCTATTTCAGCTGGAGCAACAGGAACATCGATTCGTTTCAACAATTGTTTGAATTGCTCCCGATCTTCCGTAATATTAATGGCATCAATATCAACACCAATAAGCTCCACATTAAAATCTTTCCAAATTCCTTTTTCGTCAGCCTCAATACACAGGTTCAATGCAGTTTGTCCACCCATAGTTGGGAGTACAGCATCGACATCATGCTTTTTCAAAATCTCAACAATAGATTTTGTAGTCAACGGTTTTAGGTATACATGATCTGCCATTGTAGGGTCAGTCATGATTGTTGCTGGGTTTGAATTGATCAAAACAGTAGTGATTCCATCTTCACGTAACGAACGTAAAGCTTGGGTTCCTGCATAGTCAAATTCGCAAGCTTGTCCAATAACAATTGGGCCAGATCCGATGATGAGAACAGTCTTAAGGTGTTGTTTTTTAGGCATTGGCGATGAAAGTTAAATAGTGTATATAAAAAAAGGTGTTACTTATAAAAAGTAACACCTTAAATTTAAATGATATAGTTCATTATTTTTTATGTCTTGGCTCAGAAGATACGGATATTTTTCTACGGCCTTTTGCTCTACGGCTAGCTAAAACTTTACGTCCATTAGCTGATGCCATACGCTCACGGAATCCGTGTTTGTTTCTTCTCTTTCTTCTCGAGGGTTGAAATGTTCTTTTCATAAAATATAAGTTTGAATAAAGACTTATGTCTTGCTTTTCAAAGCGTGTGCAAATATACGCAAAGTTTTATTTTAGGCAAGTGTTTTTAAAAAACAATCCAATAAAATTAAA
>PXYQ01000124.1 GCA_003023645.1 Candidatus Arcticimaribacter sp.
AAGAAGTAAAATGAAGATGCTAATGAAGTAGTATCTTTGACGGATTCCAAAAACAGATTCATGGCTATTTCAAAAAAACCACAGGAAAAATCGAGGTTGCATCCTCGCAACAAGAATCGTGATCGTTATGATTTAAATGCACTAATCGTTGCAAACCCTGATTTGAAAGCATTCGTTAAGCCTAATAAACATGGTGACGATTCGGTAGATTTTGCCAATCCTAAAGCTGTAAAGATTTTAAATAAAGCCTTGTTAACCCATTACTATGGAATAGCTCATTGGGACTTTCCAGACAGCAACCTCTGCCCTCCAATTCCCGGAAGAGCCGATTATATACATTACCTCGCGGACCTGCTTTGCGAACACAATTTTGGTAGAAACCCGAATGGAGCAAAAATCAAATGTTTAGATGTTGGTATCGGTGCAAACTGTATTTATCCAATTTTGGGCGCTACAGAATATAATTGGAATTTTATTGGATCTGACATTGACCCGCAATCCATAACAACAGCGGAAGAAATTGTAAAGTCAAATCCTAGTTTAGTTGGTAAAATAGAGTGTAAACTCCAAAATGACCCAAAAGCAATTTTCAGAGGAATTATTGGAAGTAAGGATATTGTAGATCTTACATTGTGTAACCCTCCTTTTCATGAGTCTGAAGAAGCTGCTCAAAAAGGAAGCCTAAGAAAGGTACAGAACCTCAGTGGGAAGAAAATAAAGACGGCTGCGTTAAACTTTTCAGGAGTTAGTAAAGAGCTCATTTTCGAAGGTGGTGAAGTTAAATTCATTTCGAATATGGTGTTACAGAGCAAAACCTTTGCAAACAATTGTTTCTGGTTTACTACGCTTGTATCCAAACAATCGAATCTAAAAGCAATTTACAAAGCCTTAGATCAAGTTGGAGCTTTTGAAGTTAAAACCATTCCAATGGGAACTGGAAATAAGGTTACTCGTATTGTTGCTTGGACCTTTCTTACTAAGAGCAAACAAAACGAATGGAGTAAAAGTCGTTGGAAATAATGAAATTAAATATATAGTTATGTAACTGATAAAGAATATTATTGAAAGCCTGAAAATCAATTTCACCGTACGTAGATAATAGACAAATTCCAAGTTTATGGTTTTATAAATTGATATTACTCACCCGCTTTATTTGCAAAAGCTAATTCACAACTGGACATCCCCAACCTCCATATACTCCGTTATTGTCCTTTGCTAACTCCATAAGCTCCCAAACATAATCATTAACCTCCGACAATACCGTTATATCTTCTTTTGCGATATTTAAACTAAATTTAAATTCTTCGTGGTCATTTTGTTGTTCACTAAGTACTTCAAACCCTTTCGCAACTGCGCTATCTATAAATGATTTGAGGTTATTTTTATCTTTAAAATCAATCCAATGATCTACCATACGTTTTACTTCAGGATTATCTCCATTCTGTTCCAGTTGGAATGTTACTTCACGGTTCTTAATACATTGAAATTCAAAAGGATTTGGATAAAGAAAGTTGTGATAATTTTTCCATTCTTCATCTTCTTTAATATCAAAAACATATTGGTAATCCCCAAACTTAGTTTGCATAGTAGAATTGATGATGTCATCAATCCCCTTTATCGATTGGGTATAAATGTACAGGTCTATTCGCCCATCTGTTTTAATAGCTCCAGCAAATACAATATTATGTTTGGAGCTAATATTTTCTATAATAGTATCCTCAATAGCATTAATCATTTCAAATTCCTCTCTCGTTGTAAATCCACTTTCATCTGGATTCATAAATTTAACAGAGACGCAAATTTGCTTACCATAATCTTTAATTGGGGCAAGCGGTTTCAGTGCTAAGTTTAGTCGGATGGAAGCAGGTTTGTCTTCAATTCTGCAAAAGAACGAAGACCAGTTTTGTTGAATTTCTAATTTTTCTTGTTTGTTTTTTCCAAAAATATTTTTGAACATAATTTCTAACTTTAAATTATTGTATCTATATAAGTTTATGAATGACCGTTTTTCGAGTCCGTTTTATTATTTGATCCCTCAGATAGATTTTCATTATTTGTAACCTTATTGAGTAGATCATTTCCAATCAGAGCCGATAATATTCCGTTGCCGGTTCCATCACCACCATCGCTACCCTGCACCAGGATTTTTGGAACTAACTCAATATTATTTTCAGCGAGGTATTTGATCATTTCAACTTGAGCGAATAAGCCTTTATCCATTGCCGCTGTCTTTTTCTTGATTACTCCAGCTTCAGAAGTACCCACTTCGTCAATGTTTTTTGCCTGTGCTGTACCCACGGTTTCAAATTCATAGGCAGTTCCATCCGCATTGATTTTTTTAGCCTCTCGATCTCCTTTTGCTTTTTCAGCCTTGGCTTCGGCTAGTTGTGTTTCAATATTTTTGTCATATTTAGCAGAAGTCAATTCTTTTTCTTTTGTAGCTGCAGTTTCCGCCTTAACATACTCTTGCCTCTTTTCTTCCGAAAGCATCTGCATCTTGAACATCTCTTGTTGCTCTTCTGCAACCTTTCGGTCGGCTAAAATATCCATTAATTTTTGTGGCGGATTAATGTCTCCAATTAAGGTATCAACACAAACGATATTACACGACTTAAGGATGGTGTCGATGTGCTTTTTAGCTTCCTTTTGACGTTCTGCTCTTCCATACACAAACTCAAGCGCATCACTGGTTTGAGCGCTGTTTCTAAAATAATTTCCAATGGTAGGTTCTAATACCTGTGCAATTAAATTTTCAATAGAACCAAAACGCGCAATTACTTTTGGAGCAGATTTATCACTTATATTAATTACCTGTGACACTTCCATGTCAAAATTAAAACCATCTTTTGATCTTAAATTAATCGTACCTAGGGCCTTGTCAAGACCGTGTTCTCCATAGTTTTCGTCATTCCAATTCAGAACCAAGTTAGTTGTAGGAATCATAAGAATTTCCATCAAACCAGGGTGAATGGGATGTAAACCTGGATCTAGTGTCTTAGCCCAAATTCCTTTTTGACCTTCTTTCACAATATTACCATGCTTGAAATCGTCGCCTGTAGTGTCAATGCCTTCATCACCAATAAACGAATTTACTACACCTACATAACCTACCTCAACTCGAGTCATATGGGTACGCTCTACTTGTGCAAAGTTGGGGTTGATGTAGTATTTTCCTGGTAAAATTATTTCTTCTTGCAACCCTCGACTCCCTTCATTACTCAAAAATGCGTTAGCGTCTTGGAAGGTTTTATGATCATCTACTTTTTTCCCTGCGATAGTACCCTTAGGTAATGACTTTCCATCTAAGGTAGTTACCAGTCCAATTTCTTTAGATTCTATTTGTAAGGACGGGACAATTTGTACTCTGAATAAATAGGGATTAATTCGGTATTGCCCGTTGGCAATATAATTCCGTTGCCACCCCTTCTCTCCTCCTCCAGCGATATAACCGCTAGCATTCTGAAAGGCATTACAATCAATAATCTTAGAAGCTAAAATTGCTCCAGCCTCAAGGCGTTCTCCATCCATTGCTTCTACTACCCCAATAGAACCCTCTGGAATGGTAATGATCTTGTTTTTTTCAACTTTAAACATCCACCACCATTTCCAAAAATGTAGGCCTGGCTGTAGCATTGTAGCTTGAACTCCAGCCTGATTATTGGTCGAAATGATACGGCCTTCTTCTAGATCGGGACCAAAGCCCCATTTTTTGATGACTACTCCGTTTTCATCGTCACCAATAAACATCCATCCCAAAATGGTCTTGGAGAGTAAAGCTGCAAGTAAAAGAGAGCCGAAAATACCTATTGCCCACCAGGCGGTAGTCGGAAGTAAAATTGAAAAATAGATAATCATAATTTGAGGGTTTAGTTTGAAAAAAATGTTTTGTGAGGTGAATATCAATATCAGTGCGAAAATTCAATTGTTCCAATTGTATATGCTCCATCCTTTAGAGGATCAAGTTGAAGGGTTAAAACTTTTTTATCCTCTTTCTTTGTTCCAAAATTAGTATATACAAATGCCCGAACAGTGACCTTTCCAAGAACCGTTTGTTTTCTTGAGCCAAAGAATTTAGCTTGAATAACATAAGAACCCGCTACTCCATTTTTGAGTCTAAATTCTTCAGGACCGTAACCTTGGGTAATATCATTGGACATTTTCCCGCCAATTCGGGTAGTTTTATTTGTGTAGTTACACTTTTCATCATTTGGATCAGTAACCCATAAATCAATATCAGTTTCATTTGCGTCCCAATCAATTACTATTCTAACATCGACAGGCATAGGGGCTATAAAGCAGTTATTAATAAAGGAAATATCTAATGACTCGTTGCTTTTAGAAATAATAGAATTAATATCATGTAAGACAATTAACTCAATTCCCTCAAATCTGTTTATTATGTCAGTATCCCAATCCTTATCAATAACTGTATACAGGTTTTCAATTGCTTTTTGGTGTGCTCCAATTTCGGTATAACTGATATTCACTGATATATGAATTTCGAGCTTCAGTAAAATTTAAATTTATAGACGCATGATTACTTTGAACTACCTCAGGCTTATTCAAAACAACTTCGACCTTCACAGAAAAGTTTTTTAAGACATTCTTAATACTTAGTGGTAGCTGATATATATAATGCTCGTCATCTCCACTTATTTCTTGTTCGTAAGCAATGATAGCTTTCTTATATCCCTTAGCTGGAATAGGATACACTCGGGCTTTAAAATTATTACCTTTTGTGATTTCAACTATTCCTGGATCAACATTTCTTCTTGTTACTGCTTCAAACGCCTGAGTAGCCCTTTTCTTTTTCAACTACAACACCTTCTCTCATTGTTCCATTGACATCCAAAGCAAATCGAGCTACTGAAACGCCCTATGCGAGAGGAAAATTAAATTCTCCTTCCATAACACGATCATTATCGTTGTAAAATCGCATTTCCATAGTTGTTGTTGCAATATTCTCTAAAACAAAAACTGAAATATGTAAATCACTAATGACTATCGGTTCTGTAATCTTATCT
>PXYQ01000018.1 GCA_003023645.1 Candidatus Arcticimaribacter sp.
AGGGAATGCATCGTAAGATTTTGCCGATTCGTGGAAAATGGGTTGATAATTACAGTTATGCTATTTTAGAGGAAGACTAAAAAACCGCCTCAGCAACTGCTTTGATATTATCCGATTTTCCCATCGAATAATAATGTAAGAAAGGAACGCCAGCATCTTTCAGTTCTTTGCTCTGCTCAATACACCATTCAACTCCAACTTGGCGCACAGCTGCGTTGTCTTTGCATTTGATGACTGACTTAATCAAAGCCTCTGGCAAATCCACATGAAAACGATGCGGCAAAGCATTCAATTGCTTCACTGTTGCTAAGGGTTTTAGCCCCGGAATGATGGGGACATTGATCCCAGCTTCTTTACATTTCTCAACAAATTCAAAATATTTTTGATTGTCAAAAAACATTTGTGTGATTATATAATTTGCGCCTGCTTCAACTTTTTTCTTTAAAAAATGGAGGTCACTTTCTAAGGAAGGTGCTTCCATATGTTTTTCGGGATAGCCCGAGACTCCAATACAGAAATCCGTTTTGGAAGTATTCAAAATTTCTTCGTCTAGATAATGTCCTTTATTCAATTCCTGTACCTGATTGACCAAGTCACTCGCAAAGGTGTGACCATCTTTATGGGCCTTGAAATAGGTTTCAGACTTAATCGCGTCGCCTCTCAGGGCTACCACGTTATCGATACCCAAGAAATCCAAATCAATCAAAAAGTTTTCGGTATCCTCTTTTGTAAAACCTCCACATAGAATATGCGGGATTGCATCAACATTGTACTTATGCTGCAAGGCTGCACAAATTCCAACAGTTCCTGGTCTTTTTCTAATGATATGCTTCTCCAATAAACCGTTTGCCAATTCTTTATACACATACTCCTCTCGGTGATAGGTAACATCAATAAAGGGTGGTTTAAATTCCATTAGCGGGTCAATCGATTCGTAAATCGACTGAATGTTTTGCCCCTTCAATGGAGGTAAAATCTCAAAGGTAAACTGAGTTGCCCCAGCAGCTTTTATAATATGGTCCGTTACTTTCATAAGGCGGTCTATTTAATATTGGGTCGAAGCCACTTCTCGGCTTCCTTAAGGTCTATATTTTTTCGTTTGCTAAAGCTTACTACTTGATCTTGAGTTATTTTTCCTACACCAAAATACTGAGCATCTGGATGCGCAAAATAGTAACCTGAGACCGATGCTGCAGGCCACATGGCAAGGCTTTCTGTCAATGTTACTCCTATGTTTTCTTCTACCTGCAACAAATCCCAAATGGTGCTTTTCTCTAAATGATCGGGGCATGCTGGATATCCGGGCGCCGGACGAATTCCTTTATAAGCTTCTTTTATCAAAGCTTCGTTATCCAGGGCTTCATCGGCTACGTATCCCCATGCTTTGGTTCGAACTTCTTTGTGCAAGTATTCTGCAAAAGCTTCGGCCAAACGATCGGCTAAAGCTTTTACCATAATAGCATTGTAGTCGTCGTTGTCATCTTCATAAGCCTTGGCAAGTTCGGCAGTTCCAAATCCTGTTGAAACACAAAAACTACCGATATAATCTTGAACGCCAGTTTCTTTAGGAGCAATGAAATCGGCCAGAGCAATATTGGCTTTACCTGCTCTTTTTTTGAGTTGTTGTCTTAGGGTTAAAAACTTGACTTGCGCCTCTTTTCTAGAGTCATCTGCATACACCTCAATATCATCATCGTCAACTGTATTCGCAGGAAAAACACCAAACACAGCTTTAGCCGTGAGTAACTTTTTGTCTAAAATTTCCGACAGTATAACCTGAGCATCTGCGAATAACTCTATGGCTTGTTCTCCAACAATTGCATCTTCTAAAATAGCGGGGTAATGCCCGTGTAAATCCCAGGAACGGAAAAATGGACTCCAATCGATGAACGGAAGAAGGACGTCTAAATTTTGATCTGCTATGACTTGAACTCCTAATTGATTTGGAGTCTTCGGTTCGTACGTACTCCAATCCAATTGAAGTTTTCGAGAACGTGCCGTTTCTATATCGATGTGCTCTTTAGTTTCTTGACGATCCAAAAACTTGGCTCTGAAAAGTTCATATTCACTGCGAATCGAATCTTTATAAAGTTGTGAGGATTCCTTATTCAACAAACTCCCTGCTACTGTAACCGCTCTTGAAGCATCGTTCACGTGAATTACTGTAGAGGTTAGTTCTGGGGCTATCTTAACTGCCGTATGTGCTTTAGAGGTCGTTGCTCCGCCGATCATTAAGGGAATAGTTAAATCTCTACGCTTGAGCTCTTGGGCAACATAGATCATTTCATCGAGCGATGGGGTAATTAAACCCGAAAGTCCAATGATGTCTACTTCTTCTTCTATGGCGGTAGTTATGATTTTCTCTAAAGGAACCATAACGCCTAAATCAATAATTTCGTAATTATTACAGGCCAGTACAACACCCACAATATTCTTTCCAATGTCGTGTACATCACCTTTAACAGTAGCCATTAATATTTTTCCAGCGGCTTCTTGTTTTCCGTTTTTCTCAGCTTCAATAAAAGGCAACAAATGAGCCACAGCGCGTTTCATAACTCGGGCAGATTTAACAACTTGAGGTAAAAACATTTTTCCAGAACCGAATAAATCTCCAACGACATTCATTCCAGTCATCAGGTTTTGCTCAATAACTTCGATGGGTCTCGGCGCTAGTAAACGAGCTTCTTCGACATCTTCAACAATGAATTCATCAATTCCTTTCACCAAGGCATGGGTAATGCGTTCTTGAAGTGGATATGCGCGCCACTCTTTAACCACTAATTTTCTTTCGGTTGTATTATCGACAATTTGCTCTGCAAAATCCAATAAGCGTTCGGTAGCATCGTCTCTTTTATTTAGGAGTACATCTTCTACACGAATTAAAAGCTCTGGCTCAATTTCATCGTAAATCTCTAACATTGTAGGATTCACAATTCCCATATTCATTCCATGCTGTATGGCATGATATAAGAAGGCCGAATGCATAGCTTCTCGGACTTTATTATTTCCTCGAAAAGAAAAAGAAACATTGCTAACACCTCCACTCACATGTGCATGGGGTAAATTTTCTCGTATCCAAGCAGCTGTTTTAAAGAAATCAACTGCGTTGTTTTTGTGTTCATCCATTCCTGTAGCAACAGGGAAAATGTTGGGATCAAAAATAATGTCTTCTGGAGGGAAGCCAACTACGTCAACCAAGACGTCATACGAGCGTTTACAAATCTCAATCCGACGTTCAAGTGTATCTGCTTGTCCATCTTCATCAAATGCCATAATGATAACAGCCGCTCCGTATCTGCGAATGGTATTGGCTTGTTTAATGAAATTCTCTTCTCCTTCTTTTAAACTGATTGAATTGACAACCGATTTCCCTTGAACCACTTTAAGTCCCGCTACGATGATTTCCCATTTAGAGCTATCGATCATTATAGGAATTCGAGAGATATCCGGTTCGGCTGCTAATAGATTCAAATAGGTTGTCATGGCTTTAGCGCCATCGATCATCCCCTCGTCCATATTCACATCCAAAATCTGTGCACCGCCGTCGACCTGATCTCGTGCAACCTCAACTGCAGCATTATAATCGCCTTGTTCAATGAGGCGTAAAAACTTTCGCGAACCAGTAACATTGGTGCGTTCCCCTATGTTAACGAAATTCGTTTCAGGTGTAACCACTAGGGGCTCCAAACCAGAAAGTTTCAGGTACTTTGTTCCCGCTTTCATATAGAAATTTGTTGAATTTTTCTGGGCTGATGTAATCTTGCTACCGCTGCAATTTGAGCAATATGGTCCGGTGTTGATCCGCAACAACCACCAATGATATTAATTAAATTTTCTTCTAAATACTTTGTTATTAACGCACCCATTTCTTCTGGTGTTTGATCATAAGCGCCAAAAGCATTGGGTAGTCCTGCATTAGGGTGCGCAGAAGTACAGCCTTCAGTAGCTTGAGAAAGGGCCCTAAGGTAAGGAAGTAATTGATCTGCGCCTAGGGCACAATTGAATCCGATGCTGAGCAAAGGAATGTGTGAGACAGAAATCACAAAGGCTTCTACAGTTTGTCCAGAAAGAGTTCTCCCGCTAGCATCGGTAATGGTCCCACTGACCATTACTGGGATATCCCAATTATTTTTTTCTTTTAAAGCATCAATTGCGAACAAAGCTGCTTTAGCATTTAGTGTATCAAAAACTGTTTCAACTAACAACACATCCGATCCGCCATCGACTAAACCTTGTACTTGCTCGCTATACGAAATGACTAGGTCATCAAACGTTACTGCTCGATAGCCTGGATCATTTACATCAGGAGACATACTCGCAGTTCGGTTGGTTGGTCCAATAGACCCTGCAACAAAACGCGGTTTGTTTGGGTTTGCATTGGTAAACTCATCTGCAACTGCACGCGCTAGTTTAGCCGATTCAAAATTCAGCTCATAAACCCAAGCTTCCATTTCATAATCTCCCATAC
Organism: Candidatus Arcticimaribacter sp.; assembly: GCA_003023645.1. GTDB lineage: Bacteria > Bacteroidota > Bacteroidia > Flavobacteriales > Flavobacteriaceae > Arcticimaribacter. The sequence goes on from PXYQ01000018.1 coordinate 4,469, forward strand.
CAATTGAAGTAGAAGAAAAAGTATTGGTTTCTACAATATCGGCACCTACTTCAAAATACTTACGATGTATTGTTTTAATTGCCTCGGGTTGAGTCAATGATAGCATATCATTATTCCCTTGAAGAGAACAGGGATGATCTGTAAAGCGATCACCTCTAAAATCTGCTTCATTGAATTTATAGGCTTGCAACATCGTTCCCATGGCGCCATCCAAGACGAGGATGTTTTTCTGTAAAGCTTCTTCTATTGCAGTCATTTATAAGGTTGCTAATGCTTGATTTAAATCGTTTTGAATATCTTCTACGTGTTCTAATCCTACAGAGAGGCGTACCATTCCGTCCGTTATTCCAACTTCCAAACGATCCGATACCGAAAGTTTATTATGAGTGGTTGATGCCGGATGCGTAACAATTGTTCTTGAATCGCCGAGATTAGAAGAAAGAGAAAGCATGGTTAGTGCATCTAGAAAATTGCGCCCAGCTTCGAGACCGCCTTTGATTTCAAAAGCGACAATACTCCCACCTTGACTCATTTGCTTCTTAGCTAATTCGTATTGAGGATGTGATTTTAAGAATGGATATTTTACCCAGTTAATTTTTGGATGCTTTTCTAAAAATTCCGCAGTTGCTAAAGCTGATTGACAATGCCGATCTACACGAACAGGAAGTGTTTCCATGCTTTTGGATAAAACCCAAGCATTAAAAGGAGACAAAGCCGAACCTGTAGTACGCGCAAAAAGATGAATTTCACGAATCAAATCCAAACTTCCAACAGTAACACCGCCGAGAACTCTTCCTTGTCCGTCGATCAATTTGGTTGCAGAATGAATGACCAAATCTGCTCCGAACTTAATGGGTTGTTGTAAATAAGGTGTTGCAAAACAATTATCAATGATTAAAATCAGATTGTGCTTTTTCGCTACCTCGCCTAAGTATGCTAAATCGAGAATGTCAACGCCTGGATTTGTGGGCGTTTCGGCATACAAAATCTTTGTGTTGGGCTGAATTAAGCTCGTTATTGTTTCGGGTTCTTCTACTTTAAAATAAGAAGTTTCAATATTCCACTTAGGCAAATACTTTGTAAATAAACTGTGTGTTGCACCAAAAACGGAGCGGGCTGAAACAACATGATCTCCTGCATTGAGCAACGCTGCAAAGGTTCCATAAATAGCGCCCATTCCGGTGGCAAAAGAAACTCCATCTTCGGCACCTTCCATATCGGTGATTTTCTGAATAAACTCAGATGTATTGGGATTGGAATAACGACTGTACAAATTTCGCTGTTTCTCTTCTGCAAAAGACGCGCGCATATCCTCGGCATCCTCAAACACAAAACTTGATGTAAGGTGAATGGGTGTGGAATGTTCTAAATATTGAGAACGTTCCATCTGTGTCCTAATGGCTTTTGTTTCTAATTTGTGGCTCATACCGTAATTCCGTTTACTATAATTATTTGATTGATGATGATGTTCGGGTCTAAAGATTTAGAAACAGAACAATATTTTTCAAAAGAAAGTTGCGATGCGCGTTTTGCTTTCTCAGGAGTAATATCATCTCCTTCTAGAAAAAGGGTAACATTAATCCCTTGAAAAGGAGCTGGAACTGCGTTAGCATCTCGAATACCCTCTACTTCCATTCTTAAAGTAACTGGATTGATGCGCTGCTTATTTAAGATAGCAACAATATCGATACTACTACAACCAGCAACTCCCATTAGCAAAACTTCCATGGGGCTTATTCCTTCGACCTTACCTTCTGTTTTGGATTTGTTATCCATAAGAACGGTTAGGTCATTTGAACTTTTAGCTTCGAAAAGGTAATCTTGATTGATACGGTTTAGAGATATTTTCATGCTTTTTAGTTTTAATTAAAAATGGGATGTAAAAGTGGTACTACTTTTTTTGATTCCATCAAAAAGGCATCATGTCCATAATCGGAATGAATGATTTGATGGTTGATTGTTACACCAACCTCTTTAGCTCTTCGCACTGTTTCTTGGTCTTCTGATAAAGGAAAAAAAAGGTCACTGTCTATAGAGAATATATAAATCGATGCTTTTATGGACTGTATTATTTCTTCAAACGATTCTCCGTTTCGAGTTATATCGATAGAACCAAGCACATGATTCATGGTTTTATATGCTTGCAACTGAAAACGCTCCGTAAGTTTCTTTCCATGATGCATCAACCAAGACTCTACATTAAAAACTCCAATGTCTTCATTTACAGTACGATTGAATCGCAACTTAAAAGACTCTGGTGTTCTATAGCACAACATGGCGTGCATACGTGCAATTTCAAGTGGTCTTGGATTGGTCGCTAGAATTTGCTTCTGTAAAAAAGTATTGGCAATCATCCAATCGGTTGATTTCCAATCCCCTCCTACCGGGATGAGATTTGTAATGAAATTTGGAAATAAAGCCGCCATTTCCCAGGCAATGCCTGCGCCCAAAGAACCACCAATTACTGTGTGTAAATGTCCAATTCCAAGGAGTCGTAAACCCTCGTGAAAAAAGCTAGCAATAGTCCCTGCATTCCAAGTTTCGAAATCATCGATTAAAATTCCATCAAAACCATTGCCTGGAATATTAAACGAAACTATAGCGAACTTCCTCGTATCGATAGACTTTCCTTCACCAATAAGATCATTCCACCAACCAAACGCTCCGGTCACTCTAGAGTCGCCTGTAAGTGGATGATTAACCAAGATAACCGGGGCGCTGAGATAGTCTTGTCCAAAGGACTGAAAACTAAGCTTAACACCGCTTGCTAACGTTAATTGATGAATGCCATTATTGAGGTGGGTTGTATTCATTTTATAATTTAAAAAGCTTGCTTTAAATCATTTTTCAAATCCTCTACGTCTTCTAACCCAATAGATAAACGCACTAAATCTTGTGTCACTCCAGTAGTTTCTTGTGCTTCTGCGTTCAACTGTTGATGCGTTGTGCTTGCTGGGTGAATGATTAAAGACTTTGTATCACCAATGTTTGCTAATAGAGAGAAAATACTGGTTTTATCTGCAACTTTTTTAGCAGCTTCAAAACCTCCTTTTAATCCAAAGGTTACGATACCACTCTGACCTTTTGGCAAGTATTGTTTTGCTAAATCACTGTATTTACTAGAAGCTAATCCAGGATAATTCACCCAAGCAACTTCTTCTTGTGTTTCTAACCATTGTGCAATTTCCAATGCGTTTTTAGAATGTTGATTCATACGAAGAGCTAGTGTCTCTAAACCTTGAATGATCTGAAAACTATTGAATGGGCTTAAAGCTGCACCAAAATCACGAAGACCTTCGATACGAACCTTTGCAATAAAAGCTGCTGGTCCTAAAGCCTCATGATATACTAAACCATGATAACCTGCAGATGGCTCAGTGAATTCAGGGAACAATCCGTTACTATAATCAAAAGTACCTGCATCGATGATGATACCTCCTAAAGAAGTTCCATTTCCGTTGATGTACTTTGTGAGTGAATGAATTACAATATTAGCACCGTGTTCGATTGGGTTTAATAAAGCTGGCGTTGCAACTGTATTATCCACAATAAAAGGCACTTTAGCTTTTTTGGAGTATGCTGCAATTGCTTTTAAATCCAATACATCTAACTTCGGGTTTCCAAGAGATTCCACAAAAAATGCACGGGTATTGTCTTGAACTGCTGCCTCAAAATTTACTGGATCGCTAGGATCTACAAAAGTAGTTGTGATTCCCAAACGTGGGAGGGTAACGTTTAACAAGTTATATGTTCCACCATAAAGGCTACTTGAAGCAACGATATGATCTCCTGCTTTCAATAAAACCATTAAGGCTGTTGAAATTGCTGCGGTTCCAGACGCAGTAGAAACTGCTGCAATTCCGCCTTCAAGAGCTGCTAATCTTTGTTCTAAGACATCATTAGTAGGATTGTTTAGTCGCGTATATATGTATCCAGGCTCTGCTAAAGAAAATAAATTAGCTGCCTGATCTGAATCATTAAAAACATAAGCTGTAGATTGATATATAGGCACCGCTCGTGTACCTTGTGTGTTGCTTACATCATGACCCGCATGAAGGGATTTGGTTTTGAAGTTTAAGTTTTCCATTTTTAAAGTAAATTAAATTCTTTTTTTATTTCGTTAATATGATCTAGTTTTTCCCAAGTAAACAGCTCGACTTCTTGTGTAATTTTTCCGCTGTAGGGAGATTCAAAAGTTTTGGTTATTGTTTTAGGCTCGCGCCCCATATGTCCATATGCTGCTGTTTCAGAATAAATCGGAGTACGTAATTTCAAACGCTGTTCAATCCCGTAAGGAGTTAAATCGAAAAGTGAAATGATTCTTTCTGCAATTGCGCCATCCGTTAAATTCACCTTAGATTTTCCATAGGTATTTACTGCAATAGAAGTGGGTTGTGCAACACCGATCGCATAACTCAATTGAACTAAAAGTTCATCCGATACGCCGGCAGCGACCAAGTTTTTGGCTATGTGTCGAGATGCATAAGCAGCACTACGGTCTACTTTACTTGGATCCTTTCCGCTAAAGGCGCCTCCACCATGTCCGCCTTTACCACCATAAGTATCAACAATTATTTTTCGACCCGTTAATCCGGTATCTCCGTGAGGCCCTCCAATCACAAACTTCCCAGTTGGGTTGATGTGGTAGGTTATTTGATCATCAAAAAGAAGTTGAATACGTTCTGGCAATTGTGCTTTTACACGAGGAATTAAAAGGGTAATTAAATCACTTTTAATTTTCGCCAACATCGCTTCATCATCAGAATCAAAAGGATCGTGCTGGGTTGAGATTACTATAGTATCGATGCGGATTGGTGTATCGTTATCATCGTATTCTATAGTTACTTGCGATTTTGCATCGGGACGTAAATAGGTAATATCCTTCATCTCTCTTCTAAGAGCTGCTAATTCGATCAACAACTTATGAGATAAATCGAGTGCTAAGGGCATATAGTTGTCGGTCTCATTGGAAGCATACCCAAACATAATTCCTTGATCTCCAGCGCCTTGATTTTTCTTATCTCCACGTTCAACTCCTTGGTTGATTTCTTGAGACTGTTCGTGGATGAGGGATATCACACCACACGAATCACCACTGAACTGGTATTCTCCTTTGGTGTATCCTATTTTATTAATGGTATCCCGTGCTATTTTCTGAACATCAAGGTAGGTGCTACTCTTAACTTCTCCAGCTAATACAGCTTGACCAGTAGTTACTAAAGTTTCACACGCTACTTTGCTTTCTGGGTCAAAAGCTAAAAAGTTATCAATTAGTGCATCACTAATTTGATCAGCTACTTTGTCTGGGTGTCCTTCACTTACGGACTCTGAGGTAAAAAAATATGACATTTAAATTGCTTTCGGGAAGGATTTGAAGATTACTTCGTTGTGAAAGCAACACTGGTTTAGCATTTTTTTAATGAGGTCTGCAATCAGTCAAATCCTTCCTCAGTTGAATGGCAAAACTAAAACATAATTTTAAAATATAAAATGTTTTTGCGTTAAAATATTTTTGATCCTGACAATAATCCTTTTATGTTCCAAAAATTACTGCTATTTTGCATACCCAATAAAACCCCAACCTACCAAGCTGACTTATTAAGTAATATATAATTATGCATATAGCAATAGCAGGGAACATCGGTGCCGGAAAAACAAGCCTTACTGACTTACTTTCAAAACACTACAAATGGCAAGGGCATTTCGAAGAAGTTGTCGAAAATCCATATCTAGATGACTTTTATCATCAGATGGAACGATGGTCATTTAATCTTCAAATCTACTTTTTAAACAGTCGTTTTGGTCAATTGATCGAAATACAAAAGAGTGGTAAGAATGTAATTCAAGATCGAAGTATTTATGAGGATGCACATATTTTTGCGCCCAACCTCCATGCTATGGGCTTGCTCTCACAACGAGATTATCAGAATTACAAGTCTCTTTTTGAGTTGATGGAGAACATGGTGACTGGACCCGATTTGATGATTTATTTACGCTCCAGTATTCCGAATTTGGTTGGTAATATTCACAAGAGAGGAAGAGAGTTTGAAAATTCAATTAGTATCGATTATTTAAGTCGTTTGAATGAACGTTACGAAGCATGGATTCACAACTATGATAAAGGGAAACTATTAATCATCGATGTCGATGAACTCGATTTCGTAGATACAGCAGCCGATATGAAATCAATCATCGAACGGATCGATGCAAAAATAAAAGGAATATCTTAAAACAAAAAAACCGGCTTAAAGCCGGTTTTTTTATATGTAAAAAGAAGAATAATTAATGTTCTACGTGTAGTTTCACATCTTTCATTGCAGCAATTGATGCCTCAACCTCTGCTTCTGTTCCTTTAATTTTTTTAACTTCAGTTTTAACTGTTCCATCTTCGGAAGTAGTTGTAGTAATTGTAGCTTCCATCATATCTGCCTCTGAAGCCTGAACCTCAACTTGGATTTCTTGCGCTACAGCAGCTTCAACATCATGTGATCCAATAATTGGAGCAATCACTAAACTCACTAAACATGTAAGTTTAATTAAAATGTTCATTGACGGCCCAGAAGTATCTTTAAAAGGATCTCCAACCGTATCTCCAGTAACAGCAGCCTTATGTGCTTCTGAACCTTTATAAGTCATCTCGCCTTTAATTTCAACACCTGCTTCAAAAGATTTTTTAGCATTATCCCATGCACCACCTGCATTGTTTTGAAAAATAGCCCACATTACTCCACTCACACAAACTCCAGCCATATAACCTCCTAAAGGTTCAGCTCCAAATAATACACCAACAATGATTGGTGTTATGATTGTAAGTAAACCGGGTAAAATCATTTCTCTTAAGGCAGCTTTAGTAGAGATATCTACACACTTAGCATATTCTGGAACACCAGTACCTTCCATAATTCCTGGAATCTCTCTGAATTGTCTACGAACTTCTTCAACCATTTCCATGGCAGCTTTTCCAACTGACTCCATTGCTAGAGCAGAAAAAACAACCGGTATCATTCCACCTACGAAAAGCATGGCCAATACATCGGCTTTGAAGATATTAATTCCATCAATTCCTGTAAAAGTTACATAGGCAGCAAATAAAGCTAAAGCAGTAAGGGCAGCAGATGCAATTGCAAAACCTTTTCCAACAGCAGCAGTAGTATTTCCTACAGAATCTAAAATATCGGTACGCTCTCTGACTTCAGGAGCTAATTCACTCATTTCAGCAACACCTCCTGCGTTATCCGCAATGGGTCCAAAAGCATCGACAGCCAACTGCATTGCAGTTGTTGCCATCATAGCAGATGCAGCAAGCGCTACACCATAAAAACCAGCTAAGGCATACGAACCATAAATTGCAGCTGCAAATAAGATAACGGATAAGAAAGTAGATTTCATTCCAACAGCAAGACCTGCAATGATATTGGTTGCAGCTCCTGTAGAGCTGTTCTCAACGATATCCATTACTGGTTTTTTACCTAAACTTGTATAGTAAGCTGTTACCATAGAAATTAATGCACCTACAGCAAGTCCAATACAAGCAGCCCAGAATACATTTAATGACGATATTGATTTGTATCCTTCACCGAAGAATTTCATGTTCATTGTTTCTGGTAACATCCAATCGATAAGGAAATAACATGCAACAAGTGTAATTGCTATTGCAGCCCAGTTTCCTAAATCCAAAGCCATTTGCACTTTAGACTCTTTAGCGTCATTAGAAGAAATCTTAACAAAGAATGTTCCGATGATCGAAGCTAAAATACCAACACCAGCGATAACAATTGGAAGCAATATTGGTCCCATATTGTTGAATGAATCTGTAAACTGACCATTTAAAGACATGTCACGTATAAGATAATTTCCTAAAACCATTGCTGCAAGAACTGTTGCAACATAAGAACCAAATAAATCAGCTCCCATTCCCGCAACATCGCCAACATTATCTCCTACGTTATCCGCAATAGTTGCAGGATTACGTGGATCATCTTCAGGAATTCCTGCTTCAACTTTACCTACTAAATCTGCACCAACATCGGCTGCTTTGGTATAAATACCTCCACCTACACGAGCAAATAATGCAATTGATTCTGCACCTAAAGAAAAACCAGCTAAGGTTTCGAGTACAATAGTCATGTTGTTATAAAAAGAGCCATCTTGACCCATGAACTGTCCAACTAAGAACATAAACAATAAGGTTAGTCCAAGTACAGCAAGACCAGCTACTCCTAGACCCATTACTGTTCCTCCACCAAATGAAACTGCTAGTGCTTTAGGCAAACTTGTCTTAGCTGCTTCTGCAGTTCGAGCGTTTGCATCGGTTGCAATACGCATTCCGATGTTTCCAGCCAAAGCTGAAAAGAAAGCACCGAATACAAATGCAGGCACAATCATCCAGCTAGTAGTATCTACTGCCACTGAAATCCCGAAAAGAGCAACAGAAGCGATGATTACAAAAATGAATAACAAGCGGTACTCAGCATGAAGGAAAGCAAGTGCGCCTTCTTTTATTGCTTTCGATATCTCTTGCATTCTCTCACTTCCAGGGGCTTGTTTCTTTACCCAGTTTGCGCGCATAAACATATACACTAAACCTACAACTGCTAAAATTAGTGGTAAATAAATAACATTTTGTTCCATAATAGTTTTTAAATAATTTGTAATGCGATCCGTACTAAAGATCATTTATTTTTTAAAATACACAACTTTTTTAACTGCAGCAATAACATCTTCACTGTTCGGAAGCCATTCTTTAAATAGAACAGGAGAAAATGGTGCTGGTGTATCGGCAGTATTTATTTTTTCGATCGGGGCATCTAAATAATCAAACACTTCATTTTGTACTTGGTAGGTTATTTCTGTAGAAACATTTCCAAAAGGCCATGCTTCTTCTAAAATCACTAGACGATTCGTTTTTCTTACTGAAGTGAAAATTGATTCTATATCCAGTGGTCTAACTGTTCTTAAATCTATAATTTCACAAGAGATGCCTTCTTTTTCAAGAGCATCTGCTGCGGTATAAGCTTCTTTAATGATTTTACCGAAAGACACGATTGTTACATCGGTACCTGCTCGTTTAATGTCAGCAACTCCAATCGGAAGGATATATTCTTCTTCAGGAACTTCAGCCTTATCGCCATACATTTGTTCAGACTCCATAAAAATTACAGGATCATTATCGCGAATGGCTGCTTTTAAAAGTCCTTTAGCGTCGTAAGGATTTGAAGGCACAATAACCTTAAGCCCTGGACAGTTAGCGTACCAACTTTCAAAGGCTTGTGAGTGTGTTGCTGCAAGTTGTCCGGCAGAAGCCGTTGGCCCTCTGAATACGATTGGGCAAGGAAATTGTCCACCCGACATTTGACGGATTTTTGCTGCGTTATTAATAATTTGATCTATACCAACAAGAGCAAAATTAAAGGTCATGAATTCGATAATTGGTCTGTTCCCAGTCATGGTAGAACCAACACCTATTCCAGCGAAACCTAGCTCAGAGATCGGAGTGTCAATGACACGTTTTTCTCCAAATTCGTCCAGCATACCTTTAGAAGCTTTGTAGGCTCCATTGTATTCTGCAACCTCTTCACCCATTAGATAAATGGATTCGTCGCGGCGCATTTCTTCACTCATTGCCTCGCAGATGGCTTGTCTAAACTGTAATACTTTCATACGATCTATTGTTCAAGGTTTTTAATAGGTGGGCAAATTTAAGTTTTTTAACTGTATATAAAAAACCTATTGCAGCAAGAAGTTACTTGGAGAATTAAAAATCCGAAAATTTTAAAAGCATTTTTTCAAAAAAGAACTAATTTCACAGCTGGAAAATGATGTTATGGATTTGATAAAACTTAAAATTATTGGCGTTTCTTATACCCAAGCTCAAACAGGTGCTTATGCACTCATACTAAGTGAGGCCGAGGGTAATCGAAGACTTCCTGTTGTTATTGGAGGATTTGAAGCAGAAGCCATTACTGTTGGGTTAGAAAGCGACATTGCTCCCCCGCGACCATCTACGCATGATTTATTCATTAGTCTGCTGGATCGTTTTGAAATCACAATCAAACAAGTCATCATCCACAAACTTGTTGATGGTGTGTTCTTTTCAAGTTTAATTTGTGAACGTGACAATATTGAAGAAATCATTGATGCACGAACTTCTGATGCAATTGCATTGGCTATTCGTTTTGATGCTCCTGTTTTTACTTATGAGAACATCATGAAAAAAGCAAGTTACTCGGACGATAAAAATGTAAATGAGCCACAGGCCGAAGATAAAAACTGGATTAAGAATTTCATTGAAGAACAAGAACCAAAAGAAGATGTTCTTAAAAACCTCACCGCTACTTCTAGCAAAGAACTCAATGCTATGCTTGCAAAACTTGTGAAATCTGAAAGCTACGAAGCGGCTGCAAAAATACGAGATGAACTTTCTCGAAGAAAATAAATTCCAGTTGTTAACGATTCCTTTTAATAACTATTCCAAAAGTACTATCATTCCAAAAGTATAAAAATTTACTTTTGAACATAATCATATTCAATGCAACAATATTTAGATCTTATTCGCCACATTCAAACTGAAGGTGTAGAAAAAACGGACCGAACCGGTACAGGAACCAAAAGTGTATTTGGGTATCAAATGCGCTTCGACCTTGCTAAGGGTTTCCCAATGGTCACTACAAAAAAGCTGCATCTGAAATCCATCATTCATGAGTTATTATGGTTTTTGAAAGGCGATACTAACATCCAGTATCTTCAAGAAAACGGAGTTCGTATTTGGAATGAATGGGCCGATGAAAAAGGAAATCTAGGTCCTGTGTACGGATACCAATGGCGTAATTGGAATGGCGAGGAAATTGATCAAATTAAAGACATCATTCATACACTGAAAACTTCACCAGACAGCAGACGTATGTTAGTTTCTGCATGGAATCCGAGTGTTTTGCCTGACACTTCAAAAAGTTTTGCGGAGAATGTTGCCAACAACAAAGTAGCACTTCCCCCCTGTCATGCCTTTTTTCAATTCTATGTTGCAGACGGAAAACTTTCTTGTCAATTATATCAAAGAAGTGCCGATGTGTTTTTAGGTGTACCCTTTAACATTGCATCCTATGCTTTATTGACCTTAATGATGGCTCAAGTTTGTGGTTTAGAGGCTGGAGATTTTGTTCACACCTTTGGTGATGCTCATATTTATTCCAATCACAAGGAACAAATTGAATTGCAATTGTCGCGAACTCCAAAATCATTACCTACAATGAAGATGAATCCAGAGATTAAGGATTTGTTTGCGTTTACTTTTGAAGATTTTGAATTAGTAAACTACGATCCATATCCACTTATCAAAGGAGCTGTTGCTATTTAGTAGCTTGATCGATTACGTTCAATAAATGATCGACTTCCTCGCGGGTGTTGTAAAAGTGAACAGAAACCCGGACTCCTACCCCACGCTTTACGCATCGGATATTTTCTTTGATTAATGCTTTGTGAACTGTTTCACTGATTTTTAAAGTAAAAATCGAAGAATGCTCTTTGCGATCGGCAACAAAACCTTCCAAAAGGTTTCGTTTTTTCAAAGCTTCAAAAAAGTATATAGCCAATTCTTTTTTCTTTCGAAAAAGTACCTCTAGGTCATACGAGAACAATTCTTCTATAGCAAACCCAAGAGTTCCCATTGCTAAAGGAGATTTATGACCGCGATCCAAAAGTTCAAGAATATCTTCCTTTGTAACATTTAGGTGACTCAACAGGCTTTTCTTTAAACACATAAAGCCATTTCCATAGCTAGCTAGCAGCCATTTATATCCGCTACCAAAAACACCATCAACAGCGCTTTGATCGAAATCAAAAGGTTCTGCTCCTATAAACTGAGTTCCATCGACAAGAATAAGTAAGGAGGGAAATTCTTTTTTGATTGTATGAAGAAATTCCATGTCGAACAGTAGTCCTGAGTTATATTGAACAGCACTAAAAGCAAAAACTTGGTAATTATTTTGTCGCAACTCCGCTAAAACAGAAACCTCAACTTCATGTTGCAAAGAAATTTCAGTATACTCAAATTGATGATCCGCAACCATTTTCGTTATGGCTGGATAATCATCTTTGAGAAGCAAAAATTTATAATCTCTAGGAATTTTAAACAAAAAAGCTTGTAGCCCCGCAGAACAACTGGAAGCTAAAAAAACCTGATCAACTTCTGTGTGCATCAAACGTGCAACTTGCAATTGTGCATTAGTTTCCAGAGCAACCGCTTGATTGCTTTTGAACTGATCAACTTGAACAGCATAGTTTTGATCAGTAGCCCTTCTCCATTCCAACAAAGAGGAAGAAACTACGCCCGTATAGGCAGTGTTCAGATAGGAACAGCCCTCTAAAGAAGGATACTTGTTTTTTACTTCATCGGGAATCATAAAAGTCAATGTGTCTGATTTATATACAGTGTAAATATAATAAACTAAAACAAAACCCTTTGGTGATATTTTGAGGGAACACTTTGTTATTCAACTTATTTTTACGGTCTTTGTACTCGATTGTAGATGGAGTGTTTTTAAAAGCTACTAATCGTAAAATAACTACTTTAAACAGAATGCAAGAAGGAATAAAATCTCAAAACGAACATGTCTTATACGAAGAGGAGTTGTTTACAAAAAAAAGTGATACTATGCTAGAAAAGAAAACGATTACCCTCATTGCTGCTGCTGCAGAAAATGATGCTCTTGGCAAGGACAATGACTTAATTTGGCACATATCGGAAGACTTAAAACGTTTCAAACGATTGACTACTGGGCATGCAATAATCATGGGACGGAAGACCTTCGAATCCATGCCAAAAGCATTACCAAATCGAACCAATATTGTACTAACAAATAATGCAACTTACAAAGCAGAAGGAGCGGTTGTTGCCTCTTCAATTGAAGAAGCCTTGGCTTTAGCCGAAGATGACACGCAGCCTTTTGTAATTGGAGGAGCTCAAATATATTCGCTCTTCATGGATCATTGCGATCGAATTGAACTTACCAGAGTACATCACGAATTTGATGCAGATGTTTTTTTCCCGGAAATTGACAACTCAAAATGGAATGTTAGCACCGAAGAATTTGTGTCGAAAACAGAAAACCAACCTTACGACTACACTTATATAACCTACGATAAAAAATAACAAATGAAAGCATTTTTATTTCCTGGACAAGGAGCTCAATTCCCTGGTATGGGAAAAGATATTTACGAAGCATCACAAGAAGCAAAAACCCTATTCCATCAAGCCAATGAAATTCTAGGGTTTAATATAACGGATATTATGTTTGGTGAAGATGCAGAAGCCTTGAAACAAACTCAAGTAACGCAACCTGCCATATTTTTACATTCGGTTATTCTGAGTAGTGTAATGGGTAAATTATTTAATCCCGACTGTGTTGCTGGTCATTCATTGGGTGAGTTCTCTGCCCTAGTAGCGGCAAAGGCGCTTAGCTTTGAAAATGGACTGAAACTAGTTCATCAGCGAGCTTTGGCCATGCAAGATGCCTGTGACGAAGTTCCTGGAACCATGGCTGCCGTTTTAGGTCTCGAAGATCATATCATTGAAGAAGTTTGTGCAAGTATATCAGGAATTGTAGTCGCTGCAAATTATAACTGTCCCGGTCAATTGGTTATTTCTGGAGAAAAAGAAGCCATTGCGTTGGCTTGTGAAGCCATGAAAGAAGCTGGTGCAAAACGTGCACTTCCCCTTCCGGTTGGAGGAGCATTTCACTCTCCACTGATGGAACCTGCTAAAACAAAACTTGCTGCTGCAATTGAAAATACAAGTATTCAGAATCCGATTTGTCCCGTATATCAAAACGTAGTTGCAATCGGAATTACAGATGCTGCAACTATTAAAACGAATTTAATCGCGCAACTTACAGCTCCCGTTCGGTGGACGCAAAGCGTGCAACAAATGCTAAGCGATGGTGCCTCTTCCTTTGTAGAAGTTGGACCTGGAAAAGTACTGCAAGGTTTGGTTAAAAAAATCGACCGCTCCGCAGAAACAAGCTCGGGAACGATCGGTTAAAAAAATCATTCGATAAAAACTCTGATGTTATTATTTATCTCTTAATAATTTTATAATGTCGGTTATGTGTGTCCAAATAACAATTGGAACAATTACTGCTGGAAGTAAAATAAACGGAAAGAAGTTTACTGCTCTATTGGGTTGTTCGAATGCAAATTGTTGAAAAGGAAGTTCAGAAGATAGTATTCCATTGATTAGAATAAAACAAACGAAGAAAATTCCAATTACATTCCAAGCGATTAATTTGATTTTACTTATGCGTTTTTTCAAATATAAATAACCAACAATTGGAGCGGTAATTCCTATTACAATATCAAAATTCCTACCCTCAAAAGTCATTAATTGAGGTATCATTTTATTCAAGTACAACTTAAACAAAATGATTTCTATAGGAAGTCGTACTGTATGCAAGAAAGTACTCAGTCGAACATCTCGCTTACTGAACATCCAAGTTATATTCTGTGGAAGAAGTCCATACCCCATAAACAAAAACGCTGGTAACAATACCAGAATGAATCTCGGGAATGTAGATTGATATAAATAAAAACCACTTAATGCAAGTCCTGATTGAGCTAATGCCCATGCACAAATCAAAACTACAAGTTTTACAGGTTGACCATTTGATAAATAAAAAAACAATAACGTAATCAAAAAAACGATGATGAATAAAATTTCAACCCATATAGAAATTGTCTCGATCATGAACCTTATGTTTTTTACTGCTTATAAACCACTCCATTTTTCATCACAAAGGTGATGTTTTCTAAAGTCGCTATTTCATCCAATGCATTGGCATCTGAAGCAACGATGTCAGCATAAAACCCTGCTTTTATTTGTCCTAGTTTATCTTCATTATCCAATAAAGCTGCATTGACAACAGTAGCCGATTGAAGCGCTTCGCTGGCTGGCATTCCCACCTCAACCATATACCCAAATTCTTTAGCATTGAGTCCATGAGGGAACACGCCTGCATCTGTACCAAACGCAATTGGAACTCCAAGGTCATAGGCTTTCTTAAAAGTCGCTTGGATTTTTGGCCCAACTTTCAATGCCTTAGGTACTATAATAGCTGGATAATATCCTGGAATTTTAGCTTTTTCGACTACCTGTTTTCCTGCGGTGATCGTAGGAACCAAATAAGCTTGTTTCTCTTTCATCAATTCCATGGTGCGTTTACTCATTAGCGTTCCATGCTCAATGGTTTTAACACCAGATGCAACCGCTCTGTACATACCTTCATCTCCGTGCGCATGAGCAGCAACCTTCATTCCATAGTCTTTTGCGGTAGTAGTAATAGCTTTGATTTCCTCTTTTGTAAACTGTGGATTTTCTCCACTCTTTGCTACACTTAAAACTCCACCCGTAGCAGTTATTTTTATCCAATCAGCTCCATTTTTATATCGCTGACGCACTGCTTTTCGGGCATCTTCAACAGAATTAACAACACCTTCTTTGGGTCCTGGATCTCCTTGAAAATCAGCTTTGTTTCCGTTGGTTGGATCGCCATGCCCTCCAGTAGAGGCTAAGGTTTTTCCTGCAGTAAAAATACGTGGCCCTGGAATTTTTCCTTTGGCAATCGCATTCCGTAGAGCAATATTTACTCCTGAACCGCCCATGTCGCGGACGGTTGTAAACCCGGCCATAAGCGAACGTTTAGCATAAACCGCAGCATCATAAGCTACATCTGCTTCGTTTAAACGGTACCGATTCAAATAAGCTTGCGGATTCGATTCTGATTCAATATGCACATGCATATCGATAAAACCGGGGTAAACCGTTTTGGTTTTCAGGTCAATTAGTTGAATCGCATCAGATTCAACAACCGTATAACCTTTATTAATTGCAGTAATCAAATTGCCTTCTACGACAATGGTTTGTTCTTTTTTCATTTTCCCTGACGCACTATCAAAAACTTGACCGCAGTACAGGTATGTTGTTTGAGCTACTAGTCCGAAGGACATTAAAAAAGCTAAAACGTAAATAATTTTCTTCATAACAGTAATGTTTTGCATGAAGATACTATTTTCGCACATACTTTAAAACGACAACCAATATCAATTTTGACTTTTGAAAAAAAAACTAATCCATTTCTTATCCTCCATTTTCCCTGACCTGTTTGTTTCTATTGCATATAAACACCTCACAACCCCGCAAGTTCATAAGTTACGTCCACACGAAGCCCTTATATTGAACAAAGCTGAGCAAACTGATTTTCCTTTTGAAGATTTTATTATAAAAACCTATCGTTGGGGAACAGGGTCTAAAACGGTTTTGTTAGTTCACGGTTGGGAAGGGCAAGCTGGTAATTTTGCAGATTTAATTGAAATTTTAATTGCTGATGATTATACAGTTTATGCCTTTGATGGCCCAGGACATGGAGCGAGTTCAAAAGGTGAAACAAGTCTTTTTAAATTCAGTAGTCTGGTTGGCGCACTAATCCAAAAATACAATGTTAAAAAAATAGTGAGTCACTCTTTTGGAGGTGTAGCAACTACCATTTATCTGGGAAGCTCTCCCGAAATTGCAATTGATCGCTATGTATTGTTTACTACACCCAATCGTTTTGAAAATCGAATTGAGTTTGTAGCTGAAATGGTCGGTGTATCCGATCGAGTAACAAAGAAGCTAATTAAAAAGATAGAACAAGAAGAAGGAATTGTAGTTAGTGAAATGAATGTTGCAGAATATGCTGTAAAATCTCAAGTCAAAAAAGCACTCATCTTACATGATACGAATGACCGCGTTTTATCTGTAAAACAATCGAAGGAAGTAAGTGCGCTTTGGGAAGAAGCTACTTTGGAAGAGATAACCGGAACAGGACACTACAGAATTTTGAGAACAGAAGCTGTATTGAAGAGAGCCTTGCTTTTTTTAAATAGTTAAACTTATTAATTAAAACTACTACACCAAAAATTCCTTGATCTTAAGCGTAATATGCTCCACTTGATCTAAAGTTAATTCAGAATGCATAGGAAGGGAAATTACTTCTTGAACCAACTGATTGGTTACCGCAAAATCAGCTTCATTATATCCATCGTGGGTATATGCCTTTTGGGCGTGTAACGGAACTGGATAATAGACTCCACACGGAATGTCATTAGCATTTAGGAATTGCACTAAACCATCTCGGTCGTGGTTTATGATGCGCAACGTATACTGGTGAAATACGTGCGAATTACAGTCTGCAAGACGAAAAGGGGTTATGATGTTCGGATGATCAGAAAGCAACTGTGAGTACTGAATCGCTGCAGTTTTTCTTCGTTCATTGTAATAATCGAGATACTGTAATTTTATTTTTAGCACCGCCGCTTGCATGGAATCCAGTCGTGAATTCACGCCAACTACATCGTGATAGTAACGGGTATACATTCCGTGGTTTACTATACCCCGAATGAGATGTGCTAAGTCGTCGTCGTTAGTGAAAATTGCTCCCCCGTCGCCATAAGCGCCGAGGTTTTTAGACGGGAAAAAAGAAGTTGCTGCAACATGACCAATAGTACCGGTCTTTGCTTTAGTTCCATCTTTGTGTGTATAGGTTGCTCCTATACCTTGCGCATTATCTTCAATCACAAATAAATCGTGCTTGTGAGCCAATTCCATAATTTCGTCCATAGGAGCACTTTGCCCAAAAAGATGTACGGGAATTATTGCCTTGGTTTTAGACGTAATTGCTTTTTCAATTTCAGCAGGGCAAATATTAAAGGTTTTCGGGTCTACATCAACCAAAACGGGTGTAAGGTTTAATAAACCTATTACTTCTACGGTTGCGGCAAAAGTGAAATCTGCTGTTATGATTTCATCCCCAGGCTTCAAACCTAAGCCCATTAAGGCGATCTGCAAAGCATCTGTTCCATTGGCACATGGAATTACATGTTTTACTCCTAGATAGGCCTCTAAATCTGCTTGAAATTCTCGAACAGCCGGCCCATTAATAAAAGAAGTTGTTTCTAGAACCTCTTGCAAAGCAACATCAACTTCTGGTTTTATGAAAGCATATTGACCCTTAAGGTCTACCATTTGAATAGGTTTCATTTTTTTTTTTCAAAGTTAACAAAAGAGAATTGCTTTTGAGCTATCTTGGGATGAAGTATTTTGAAAGAGAACATAGTAAATACACCAATTAGACAAGTGTCCCCAGAAAAAACTACAATTCAAAAAACTTGAAATGATTTCTATAAATTTGTTGCCTGACGCAGGACAAGCAATACTATATCACAGAGATTTTATTTTATGGTCGGTCTGTAAATTAAACCCTGTTTATTGCTTGAATTCTTTTGGGGCTTGTAACGAACGGCTTCTTATCCTCAAATTTAATATCAAAATACTGAATCGTGAGACTCCAATTATGCAATGGACCTGTCCATTTACCCATTGCTCTAACATAAATATTGGTAATATTTTTAGAAGCGAAAGCGAAATGCACTAAAGTGCGTAGTTTTAACTATTTTTGAGGCAAATAACAGAAGTAATAAAAATATTAGCTCATGGGAGTAGATTTCGTAATAACATGGGTTGACATGGATGACCCTAAATGGAAAGAAGAATTTTATAAGTATTCAGATAAAATTGACAATTCCGTTAATGAATTATCTGAAGCTCGTTTTCGAGACTATGGCTTTTTAAAATACTGGTTCCGTGGAGTGGAAAATTTTGCCCCTTGGGTCAGAAAAATTCATTTTGTAACTTCTGGTCAAAAACCAGACTGGCTCAATACAGACCACCCAAAAATAAATATGGTGAGCCATGAAGATTATATCCCAAAACAATAC
>PXYQ01000019.1 GCA_003023645.1 Candidatus Arcticimaribacter sp.
TGATCCCGATGTTCGATGCACGAAGAATGGAAGTATATGCACTCGTTCTAAATGCTCACAAAGAAGTCATTCAACCGACTCAAGCTGTAATAATTACTCCCGATTCTTTTCAGGAATTTCAAAACCAAGGACGTTTAGTGTTTTTTGGAAATGGTGCTGCAAAGTGCAAGGATGTGGTTCCTTCTACGAATACGCTTTTTATAGATGAGCTCCAACTACCCTCAGCGCGCAATATGGTAGCACTAGCAACTGCAAAGTTTGAAGCCAACATTACGGAAGACGTTGCCTATTTTGAGCCTTTTTATCTCAAAGACTTTTACACGAATATGCCTAAGGTTTAAAGGTGGCTTGTAATTTCATTTGTACTTCATCTTGAGATTCTAGCGGAATACCACATTGATTATTTCTGCACAAATAATATTTTGTTTTACCGTCAGAACTTCTATTATCAAATAAAGGTAATGTAGAGACTTCTGCAGCTGCCCAACTACAATTTACGGTATAAAGTTGTTGTAATTTTTTAATATCATTTTTTGCATTAGGCCCAACTGCCACTACTTCGTAGCCTGGTTTTATAAGCCTTAATCCAACCGCAAGCCAATAAGTATAGCTTCTGGGATAGGACATGATTTCAGACTTACAAGCCAATACCATAGCTTCTGCATGTTTCCTTAATTCGGGTTTCACTAAATGATTGGAAAGGCGAATTAGGTTTTCTGCCATAACAGCATTTGAAGAAGGAATTACATTATCTGAAGTTTCTTTGGTGCGAACAACCAACTCAGAACTTGAACTGAAGTAAAAGAGTGGTCCGTTTTTATCTTTAAATAAGCGAAGGCAAACGTTCATTATCTTTTCTGCTTGACGAATGTAGTGTTCATCAAAAACAGTTTCATAAGCATCGATATACAGTTTTATAACGGCTGCATAATCTTCTAAAAAAGCATCAATTTTGTTGACCCCTTTTTTTGAAATCCGCTTTAAATTCCCTGCTGCATCAATAAAGTTCGTTTCAATAAAATCAATATTTTTTAGCGCAAGATTCTTGTAAGATAAATCACCAAAACTACGATAAGCGTCTAAGAGTCCAGAACTAAGAATGGCATTCCAAGAACAAATGATTTTATCATCCAGTCTAGGACGTGTGCGCTTATTCCGTTCTTTTAAAAGTGCTTTATTCCAGCGAATCACCTTTCTTTTAAGATCTGAAATATCCAACCCATGTATTTTGGCAAATGCTTCATCGGTTTGCATTCTTCTCAACACATAGTTGCCATCTTCCCAATAGCCATCATCGTTGATAGAGTAAAAGGCGGCTACTAAAGGATAATCATCCGGAAAGAGCTGTTCAATCTCTTTTAGTGTCCAAACGTAAAAAGCACCTTCAACCAGCTTGTCGTTTTGGTTCAAACTATCAGCATCGAGTGCAGCATAAAAACCTCCTTCAGGAGAACTCAGTTCGGTAGTAAGAAAAGAAACGGTTTTATCTACAGTTTCCTGATATAGTGCCAACGGTTTTTCGCGAAAGGCTTGAGCGTACAACGATATCAATTGACCATTATCGTAACCCATTTTCTCGAAGTGTGGAATATGCCATTCTGCATCAACTGCATAGCGCGAGAAGCCTCCATGAACTGCATCGAAAATGCCGCCCAGCGCCATTTGTTCTAGCGAAAAATGAAAATGATCTAGCGCATTTTTATTGGAACAGAGAATACCTCCGAGTTGAAAGAAACGAAGTAATGTAGGCATCATGAATTTAGGAGCACCGATAAGCCCACCATTTTGCGGGTCTTTTTTAGAAACTAACTGATCTAATCCAGATACAATATCTTCTAAATTCAATGCATCTTTTAAGGGTTCACTAACTTCAAAATTCGCTAAGCCCTTTTCTAAATTATCTGCGTACTGAATAAGTTCTTCAGGCTTCTCTTTAGCAAGTGTACTGATTTGAGTTAGGACTTGTATCCACCGTTCTTTTGGAAAATAAGTTCCTCCCCAAATCGGTCTTCCATCGGGAAGGGCAATCATATTAAGTGGCCATCCACCTTGGCCACTGATCAATTGTAAGGCATTCATGTACACCTGATCAACGTCTGGACGTTCTTCTCGATCTACTTTAATGTTAATGTAATTCGCATTCATCAAGGCTGCTACCTCTTCATCTTCAAAGCATTCATGCTCCATGACATGGCACCAATGACATGATGCATATCCAATACTAATTAAAAGCAGTTTGCCCTCTTCCTGAGCTTGGTTTAAGTAGCGTTGTGACCACGGAAACCAGTTTACGGGATTGTGCGCATGCTGAAGGAGATAGGCGCTTAGCTCATCGATTAGAGCATTGGTGTGTGGTTTAGCTTCCAAAGGATTTATCCATTGATAGCGTTGACCGTTGATACTTTTCCAGGAAGCATTTCTTTTAGCATATTCTCAATTCCACTTTTCAAAGTGAAAGTAGAGGAAGGACAGCCGCTACACGCTCCTTGAAGGATAACATGTACACTTTTGTCTTCCGTGTTGTAAGAATCGAAAAGGATGTTACCTCCATCTGCAGCAACAGCGGGTTTGATATACTCTTCAATGATTCCAACAATTTGTTGAGAAATATCGTCCAAGGGAACCGCAGCTTCTTCTGGACTTTCAGTTTTTACTTCTTCAATAACCGCTGTCATTATTTCATTGCCTTCTTCAAGATATGAACGAAGGAATTCGCGAATTTCAAGGACAATTTCATCCCACTCAGCGACATCAAATTTGGTGATAGAAATATAATTGGTATCCATAAACACTTCTTTTACAAAAGGAAAGTGGAACAACTTTTGTGCTAAAGGAGCATGGGTAGTTTCGTCTATGGTTTTGTATTCAAAGATTTGCTCTACTAGTTTTTTGTTTGCAACAAATTTCATTACTCCTGGGTTTGGAGTACTTTCTGCGTAAATTGTAATCGGTACTTTCTTTAGTGGTTGCGTTTCATTCACAACAACCCCACCTTTATTCAGGTAGTTTTCTATTTCTAGCGATACATCTTCCAAAACATCGTTCCATTCCAAAATATTAAAACGCTCAATTTCTAAAGCTTCTTTTTTTAGCACAACAGACTTTACAAAAGGCAGGTAAAACATTTGTTGAACCAATGGCGCATCTTTAGCTTCATCTATGTTATTGTATTTAGATGCTTGAACTATTTCTAGTGCTGGAGAAAGCTCAAATCGAGCAATAGTTTGGTCTTGAGTTTGTGAAGGTGTTACGGTATATGTGGTCATTGCAAATTTTTTACAAAAATACACAAAACTACAATCTCTCGAGACGTTTTGGTGCGTTTCATTTTCATGAAAGTAGTATCTTCGGTTAAAAGAAAATCATGCTCATCAAAACTGTCCGCGGTTTCACTCCCCAGTGGGGATCTGACTGCTTCGTTGCAGAAAACGCAACCCTCATTGGAGATTTAATAATGGGAGATCAATGCTCGGTCTGGTATCAGGCAGTAATTCGAGGCGATGTAAATGCAATTCGAATAGGAAATCGGGTTAATATTCAAGATGGAGCCGTAATTCACGCAACCTATGAAAAGGCAGGTACTACAATCGGAAACGATGTTTCAATAGGACACAATGCCATTGTTCACGGGTGTACTCTAAAAGACAGTGTGTTGGTCGGTATGGGAAGTATTATCATGGACAATTGTATTGTCGAATCCAATAGTATAATTGCAGCTGGGAGTGTTGTCACTCAAAACACACATGTTCCAGAGGGAACTATCTTTGCTGGAATTCCTGCTCGCAAAATTAAAGATATAGATCCTAAACTTCAAAAAGGAGAAATTGAACGTATTGCTAAAAATTATTTAATGTACTCCAGCTGGTTTAAAACAGATTCGAAGTAAGCGATAGTACTTTCGTTCCTTTTGGAATAAAACGTATCAATGTTGAGTTTTTAGCAGAACTGAAATACTGAATATGTCCTATTTCTTTGGTTTGGCATATCAATTGGTTCTCTTCTAGAATTCGATGGGTTTGTTTGGCAACTGCTTCTGCACTATCAATAATCTGGATATTACTTGGAAGTACCTTTTTGATTAAAGGCAACAAGAGGGGGTAATGCGTGCACCCCAAAACAAGTGTATCCATTTCTTGCTCTAGCATAGGGTTTATGTAAGAACGCACAAGTTTAGTGAGTTTTGGATCGTCTAATGAGCCCGTTTCTATAGCCTCTACTAATCCACTACCAATTTGTTCTACAACAAGAACATCTTGTGTGAAAGCTGCACTGGTCTTAGCGAACAATGCACTACTGAGTGTACCTTGGGTTGCTAAAACACCTACAACTTTAGTTTTACTTTTTAGCGCAGCGGGTTTAATGGCAGGTTCAATTCCAATGAAAGGAATGGAGTAAGTAGCTCTTAGGGTTTCGATTGCATTTGTTGTTGCAGTGTTACAGGCAACGATGATGATTTTACAGCCTTTATCGATCAAGAATTGAACAATAATATTACAGCGCTCTATTATTTCTTCTTTGCTTTTTCCACCATAAGGAGCATGCGCATCATCCGAAACATATAGAAACTGTTCGTGGGGTAATATGAATTGCAGTGCTGGTAAAAGTGTTAATCCGCCAACACCAGAATCGAATACGCCAATAAAAGAATTTCTATTTGTTTTCATTGTAAAAAAAAACTGCCTTATTTAAATATAAGGCAGTTTAAGTTTATTTGGTCAGGATATTATTTTAAAATCCTAAGTCAGCTTTTACGTCAGCCATTAAATCTTTTCCTTTAGCCATAATTACACTTCCTCCTGCACTTGCATCAAGAACGTAGTCATAACCCTGAGCTAAAGCAATCTTCTCAATAGCTGCTCTTGCTTTTTCGTATAAAGGACGCATCATTTCGCCTTGTTTCTTCTGCAAATCTTGTGCAGCAGTTTCACGATACTTCTGAATGTTTTGTTGCATGCTTTCTAATTCAGTCTGACGTGCTTGGTTGGTTACGTCAGTTTGGTTAGCTGCATCTGCAGAATACGATTGAGCTTTAGTAGTAAACTCTTTGTATGTGTTTTCAATTTCTTTAGTGTATGTTTCTTCAACAGCCTTAAGTTGCTTTTGTGCAGCGATAACTTCTGGCATTTCACTAATCAATTTTTGAGTGTCAATATGGGCAATCTTAGACTGTGCAAAAGTAGCAGTCAAAGGCAACGCAATCATTAAGGTAGCAAGTAAAAGTGATTTTAAATTCTTCATTGTTTTAAATTTATTTGAGAATATTGTTAATTCTTTTTTAGTTTTTTAACTTGTTCTTTGGCTTTATTAATTTGTTCTTTTCTTTTATTGAGTTGTGCTTTTCGATCTTCAATTCGATCTTGAGCATTTATTTTTCTCAAAACTAGGTCGCTAATATCGTAATTTTTTGCGGAATATAACATAACCAAGTCCGAAGATCTGTCAAAAATGAAATCATATTTTCGTTCTTGCGCTATTTCACGTACAATTCCCAATACACGATCCTGAATTGGCTTTAGAAGTTTAGACTTTTGAAGCATCAAAGCACCACCTGGTCCAAATTTCTGTGTTTGTAGATTTACAATATCATTTGCAAAACCATTGATTTCTTGTTCGCGATCCGAAATCAAGTTAGGAGTTAATAATGCTTTTTCCGCATTGAGGGCATCCTCTAGTTTTTTTAACTGTAATTTCTGTAATTCAATTTCCTTTTTCCACGTTTCAACTTTCTTATTCAGCAGTTGATTTGCAGTTTTGTATTCATCAACATTCTCTAGTATTACATCCATATCGATATAACCTATACGAACTCCACGTTGTGCCCAATTGATCTGTGTACACATCAAGGTTAGGAAAAGCAGAATGGAGCTAAATCTTTTCATCTTAGAATTGTTGTCCAATTATAAAGTGTGTTTCCCATCCGTGAGGACTTGTATCTTGCGCATTTGCAGCGTCGAATCCATATCCAAAGTCGATTCCTAGGAGACCAAAGGCGGGCATGAAAATTCGTATCCCGGCTCCAGCAGAACGCTTAGAATTGAACGGGTTGAAATCACTGAAGCTATTGTATCCATTACCAGCTTCAAGAAAACTAAGTGCGTATATTGACGCACTTGGTTTGAGTGTAATAGGGTATCGAAGTTCTAAAGAGAACTTATTGTATATCGTAGATCCGTCGTTGGTCGATAAGGATTGATTTTCGTACCCTCGTAAGGCAATCGTTTCTCTTCCATCGAGAGAGTAGTTAGCCATTCCATCTCCTCCAAGGTAGAAGCGTTCAAAAGGAATTGCACCACGGTCTTTGTTGTATGTTCCTAAGAATCCAAAATCAGCTTGTGTTTTTAATACTAATTTCCCAATGATGCGAGAATACCAAGTTCCATTGAATTTGATTTTATAGAATTCTAACCAGCGGAATTTTTCTTGATCGATTTTGGCTTGATCTGCGACCAATTCCCCTGCGGCATTTAAGGTTTTGTATTCTGATAAGTTACCTAGGTTAGCATAATCTGTATCGTTGAACAATGAAAAAGGCGGGGTGAATTTTGCACTAATCAAAAAGCTTGACCCTCCAGTTGGGAAAATCGGATTTACTGAGGTGTTGTTTCGCGCCAGTGAAACGGTATAAGCGATGTTGTTTGACTCTCCATTTCCAAAAGTAAAGAGACCTGTAAAATAGTTTTGTAGGTTGTAGTACTGAAACGATACCGCTTGTGAAAGGGTGAAAAAATCATCAGGAACTCGAAGTCTTTTTGCAAGCCCTACAGTAACACTACTAATCTGAAAGGATTGACTTTTATCAGCTCTCTGTGTGAAATAGTCATATCGAAACTGATTGGTTCTCGAAAGGGAAGTAGAAAACTGTACTGGTTGTCTTCCTCCAAGCCATGGCTCTGAAAACGAAAAACTATAGGTATTGTAGAATTGACTTGCCTGCAAACGAAGACTTAGTGATTGACCATCTCCAGAGGGTACTGGTCTGTAAGACTTTTTGTCAAAAATATTGCGCATCGAAAAGTTGTTGAACGATAGACCAAGTGTTCCGATGAAACCACCACCACCATAACCTCCTTGAAGTTCAATCTGACTGGCTCCAGATTCTTCTAATCCAAACTCGATGTCAACAGTACCTGCATTGGGGTCAACATTTTTAAAATCCGGATTGATTTGTTCAGCATCGAAAAAACCGAGTTGCCCTAATTCTCTTACTGTACGAACAACCTTGTCTTTACTATAAAGCTCTCCTGGCTTGGTACGCAATTCTCTAAAGATCACATGGTCATTGGTTTTGTCGTTTCCGATTACCGTAATTTTGTTAAAGGAAGCAAGCTTTCCTTCGGTCACTCGGATTTCAAAATTGATGGTGTCATTTTCAGCACTTACTTCAACGGCGTTGATGTTGGAAAAGAGATAACCACTGTTTTGGTATAAATTTGTAATGTCATTCCCGTCGGGCTTAGTATCGTCTGCGATTCTTTCTTTCAAAAGAATACCATTGTACGTGTCTCCTTTTTTAATTCCTAAAACAGTAGCAAGGACTCGGTCGGTGTAGGCAGCATTTCCAAGGTACTTGATGTCTCCAAAGTAATATCGATTACCTTCTTCTATCTTTAATTTAATCGCAAGGTCAGTATTATCTGCATCGATTATGGTATCGGACAAAATACGAGCATCTCGATATCCTTTTTCTTTGTAAAAATCGATTAAAGAAGTTAAATCTTCTTTGTAGTCTTTACTGATGTATTTTGATTTTTTCCAAAAACGAAAAATATTTTTTTTCTTGGTGTTTTTGAATTGTGCAGCTAATTTTTTAGCACCAAACTTTTCAACACCTTCAAAGTCAATCGATTTAATTTTCACACGATTTCCTCGATCGATATTAACGACCATTTTCAATACGTTTTGTGCAGTAGAATCTGGAATTGTATTGAGAACTACTTTAGTGTTGAGGTAACCCTCTTTTTTGTATTTATTTACAATGTAGTTTTTGGTATTGGTTAAAAAACTCTCGGAGAGTTTTTTACCTTTTGTCAATTCAGTATCCTTTATTAAAGATTCTGCTTTATTTTTTTTAACACCAACAATTTTGACATCTGAAAGCGTCGGTAGCTCTGCAATCTCAATTTCAAGTGTAATTAGATTGCCCTTGATGTCGGCAATATAAAAATTGATGTCACTAAAAAGATCTAGGTTCCAAAGTTTTTGAATTATTGAGCTAATTTCTTCGCCCGGAACTTGAATGGATTGTCCCTTACGCAGTCCACTGTATGAAATTACAGTCTTTGCACTATAGCTTTTCAGTCCAGTTACTTTGATAGAGTCAATAGTGTATTTTTTTGACGCTTCGTAAGCTGAGGGAGCTGCTGCTGGGACTTGAGCATTAACGGCTGTTCCGCCCAATAACATTACTAATGATATTAGTAAAAGTAATATGTTGTTGTAAGAAGGCTTAAGCCTTGAGTTGTTCGCTTGTTTTTCCAAATCTACGTTCTCGTTTTTGGTAATTATGTATTGCTAGATGTAATTGTGATTCATCAAACTCGGGCCAAAGTACTTCAGAAAAATATAGCTCTGCATAGGCTATTTTCCAGAGCAAAAAGTTGCTGATTCTTTGCTCGCCACTGGTTCGAATTAATAAATCTACATCGGGTAAATTTCGCGTGTAAAGATGCTTATTTATTATGGTTTCATCAACATTTTCAGGAGAAATTATATTATTTTTAACTTTAATCGCAATCTCTCTAAACGCTTGAGTAAGTTCTTCTTTGCCACCATAATTCAAGGCTAAGGTTAGGGTCATCCCAGAATTATTTTTGGTCTTTTCTATGGTTTCATTTAATTCAGTCTGAACTACTTCTGGCAGTGCACTTAAATTGCCAATAGCATTTAGACGAATATCGTTCTGAATCATTTGACGCAATTCTTTGCGTAATGATTTGACTAGCAACTTCATTAGGGTGTTTACTTCTGTTTGAGGACGTTTCCAGTTTTCAGTAGAAAAAGCAAAAAGGGTAAGGTTTTTTATTCCCAAACGTGTAGACTCTTCAACAACTTTTTGAACGGCTTTGACTCCACTTCTATGACCAAAAAGGCGGTTTTGCCCTTGGGCTTTTGCCCAACGTCCATTCCCATCCATGATGATGGCAATATGCGCGGGTATGTTAGTTAGTTCAATGTCCATTATTTTTCTTTACAATAACACGGTAATCGCCCAAAGGTAAAACTTAATGTTAAACCAGTAAAAACATACCAGTCATTATTATACAATGCACCGTGTTTGAAATTTGGATTTGCTTCAAATTCATCTACCGGATTACTACCATCTAGGTTGTCTGTCAGCGCATACCGGGCCCCAATCTCAAAACCAAGAACAAATTGTGGACTTAATTTTGCTTTCATTCCTACGGTTAGCGGAATAGAAAATTCAAGGTCTTTGTCATATTCGGTCATGATTAAAGGCTGGTTTCGGTCAATGTAGAATAAATTATAACGAAAATAATTCAACCCGAGATAGACATAGGGTGTAATGTAAAGCTCCTGATCGTGTAAATTAAAATCAAAAAAGTTGAATTCTACTCCCGCAGAGAATTCCGTAATCTGATTAGAAACACTCAAGAATGTTCGGAAGCGATTAAGGTCATTTGTGAAAAAATTTTTATTCACTATGTTAGAATAGGAAAAACTTCCCCGAAAAGAATAGCGTGTTGTGATGTTGTATTTATAAATGATTCCAAAGGCAGGTGCTTTTGTATTGATGAATTTTCGAGATCCAACATCACCAATAAGATTACTACCCCCGAGAAACAGGCCAACTTCATGCATTTGAGCAGCAGAAATAAGCGGGAGAAGTAAAATACAACAAATAAGCAAAATTCTTTTCATCAGAATCTGGGAAAACGCTAGTGTTTATAGTTCATCCTAAACAAGGATGTTCCTTTACTCTAAACTGCATTTTGATGAAAATATTGTCTAATTTCTAGTGTCAAACCCCCAGAAAAGTTTGTCGCGTAAAGTTTTGAAAAACGCGTTGTCATGAAGTTCTACGGTTGCAAGTGTAAAAGGTGCTTTTTTTACTAGAATACGAGTCTCTTGATTGACCGTTATGATTCTTGAATCTAAGGAAAGTAAATGATCTTCTCCACGTCCGGTAACCTTCAGTTCTATGGTGGTTGTATTGGGTATAATGAGTGGTCGTATGTTGAGGTTGTGAGGCGCTATTGGTGTAAGGACAAAGCCAGCCGTTTGAGGCGACATGATGGGCCCACCGCTACTAAGCGAGTAGCCTGTTGATCCTGTTGGAGTCGAAATGATCAGGCCATCGGCCCAATAGGTTGTCAAGGGTTCGTCGTCTAGGCGGGTATTGACACTGATTAAAGAGGCAGTATTTTTACGGTTTACACTGATTTCGTTTAAGGCATACGGGAAGGAGTCAATCGCCTCATTAGCTTCAGGCAGTTTTACTTCCAAAAGACTTCGATTGATAATGGAATATTTATTTTCCCACAATTGCTTTAAACCAACATTTAAAGATTCTTTTTGTAGACTGGTCAAAAAACCTAACCTGCCAGTGTTGATTCCAAGGATAGGTACATTACTGTCTTTTACGGTCATAATTGCTCTAAGCATAGAGCCATCACCGCCGATACAAAACAAAAAATCGGTGTCAAGAGGAAGGGATTCAAATACGGATGCATACGAAGCCATGTCAGGGTCTTCCAAGAAATGTTCCATTTCAGAGTCTACCAGAACAGTTACTTTTCGTTCAAGTAAATGTTCTATTACACCTTGTGCATATCCTCGGGAGTGTTCATTTTGAAATGGGCATATAACCGCAATCTTCATAACGCTGTCTTTGCTTCAAAAGTACAAAAACTTATGTACTACTTGCCCTACATTTTTTAAACCTCATATTCTCGAACAATCTCTTGGGATTCATTAAGGGAAGTTTGTAATTTTACAAAAAAAAACAATGACCAAGCTCAGTGTTAATATTAATAAAATAGCTACACTTCGTAACTCAAGAGGTGGTAACGCCCCAGATCTTTTGAAGGTAGCAACCGATTTGCAATCTTTTGGTGCAGAAGGAATTACCGTTCACCCTCGTCCAGACCAACGTCATATTCGATACGCCGATGCATACGAGCTGCCAAAGGTAGTTACTACGGAATATAATATTGAAGGAAACCCAATTCCAGAGTTTGTTAAAATGGTGTTGGATATTTGCCCAACCCAAGTTACTTTGGTCCCCGATGCAGTTGATGCATTAACGTCAAATGCAGGGTGGGATACCCATGCAAACTTAGATTTTTTGAAAAGCGTAATCAAAGACTTTAAAGCTGCAGGAATCCGAACATCTATTTTTGTTGATCCTGATATCAGCATGATCGAGGGTGCCGTTGCTACTGGAGCAGATCGAATTGAATTATATACCGAAGCCTACGCCGACGGATATGCTTCAAATACAGAAGAGGCAATAGCTCCATACATTCAGGCTGCAATCCGTGCAAACGAACTGGGTTTAGGAATCAATGCAGGACACGACCTAAGTTTAGAGAACATCAAGTTCTTTGCGCAAAACATACCACAGTTGTTAGAGGTTTCAATAGGGCATGCTTTGGTATGTGAATCGTTGTACCTCGGATTTGAAAACGTAATTCCAATGTACCTTCAACGCTTAGCCCAATGAAACTTTTACACAGTTTAATACTAGGAAGTGGCGAGCGACACCTGATTGTTTTGCATGGTTTCCTCGGTATGGGTGATAATTGGAAAACACACGCCAAACGATGGGAGGCACAAGGTTGGTGCGTACACCTGATCGATCAACGAAATCACGGGCGAAGCTTTTGGTCAACAGAATTCAACTATCCTATTTTAGCAGAAGATTTAAAAATCTATTTAGATCATCATCAAATTCAAAAATGCACCCTTTTGGGTCATTCTATGGGCGGAAAAACAGCTATGTTTTTTGCAACTCAAAACCCAGAATATATTCAGCAATTGCTTGTTGCGGATATAGCACCCAAGACCTATGCTTCTCATCATCAACAAATCTTAAACGGTTTAGCCTCTTTAGATTTTTCAACCCTTCAAACGCGAACAGCAGTAGACCAAACATTGTCGGATTATGTGCCAGAAGTTGGCGTAAGGCAATTTTTATTAAAAAACATTTATTGGGTAGAAAAAGGGCAACTTGGACTTCGCATTAATATTGATGTTTTAAAAGGAGTAGGAACAATCATTGGAACTGGTTTGAAGCCACATCAGCAATTTGATGGCCCCACCCTGTTCCTTAGGGGACTTCAATCGGGCTATATTACCGATGAAGATCGGTTGACACTACACCACCATTTTCCAAATAATATTCTAAAAGGCATCGAGAAAGCTGGGCATTGGTTGCATGCCGAAAACCCAACTGCTTTTTTGGAGGCTATTGAATCCTGGTGGGAATAGAAAGAGATTTTCACAGTATTTTGCTAAAATGTGATAATCAGCCACAAATTTAAATGCTCCAAAAAGAACCCTTAATTTAGCAATCTAAATTATCAATATGATTCGCTTTGCACAAAAAGAAGACATGTCTTCGGCTTTACGTTTGATACAAGAGTTGGCCGATTTTGAAAATGAATCGGATGCAGTTGTTGTTACCGAAAATGATCTTGTACGCGATGGTTTTGGCCCTAATTCTATTTTCCATTGTTTGGTGGCCGAAGACGAAGGTAAGGTTGTAGGAATGGCTCTTTTTTACCCCCGATATTCAACATGGAAAGGGCCAACGTTTCATTTAGAAGATTTAATCGTTACGCAAAGCCAAAGAGGTAAAGGGTTTGGTAAAGATTTATACACTGCTTTTATTGCTTTCGCAGCCGAAAAACAAGTTAAAAGAATTGAATGGGTGGTTTTGGATTGGAATACGCATGCAATGGATTTTTATAAAAGAAGCGGAGCAGATGTTTTGGATGATTGGAAAACAGTTCAAATGGACGAACAGGCTATAGCTGCTTATGTAAAAACGTCCCATTAAGATTATTATATGAGAGTATTTAAATTTGGAGGTGCATCCGTTAAAGATGCCGAAGGAGTTAGAAATGTAGCTGAAGTTCTTAAGAAAGCAGGGTATAAAGACACCCTTATTATTGTGTCCGCAATGGGGAAAACAACCAATGCTTTAGAGCTTGTTGTAGATCATTATTTTAACCAGCCAGAAGAATTGTCGAATGCTATTTTAGAATTGAAGCACTTTCATTTACAAATTGTTGAAGCACTTTTTGGCCCTCTTTCGGAGCCAATGAATAAGAGAGTAGGAGAGCTTGTATCAGAATTAAAAAGTCTTTTTAAGCACAATAAAGCAACGAACTATAGCTTTGTTTACGATCAGGTAGTCGGTTTTGGAGAACTGCTTTCTACTTCAATCATCAATGCCTATTTGAATCATGTAGATATTCAATGTGAATGGCTAGATGCTCGAAAGTGTGTAAAAACGGATGCTTATTATCGAGATGCCAATTTGGATTGGGAGTTGACCCAAAAAACGATCAATGCGCAGGTTTCGAAAAACAAACTTGTGATCTCTCAGGGATTTATAGGAAGTGATGAAAATAATTTTACAACCACTTTAGGCCGTGAAGGGTCCGATTATACTGCTGCAATTTTTGCGTACGCACTCAATGCTGAGTCAGTTACTATTTGGAAGGATGTGCCGGGGGTTCTAAATGGCGATCCACGCGTATTTGAAAACACAAAGCTGTTGAATCAAATCTCTTATACCGAAGCGATTGAGTTGGCGTTTTATGGAGCTTCTGTGATTCATCCAAAAACACTACAACCCTTGCAGCGAAAAGAAATCCCTTTATATGTTCGCTCTTTCCTGAATCCTGATGGAGCTGGAACTTCTGTGTCAAAAGGAAAAACGCTTGAACCTCATATTCCGTGCTATATTTTAAAACCGAAACAAGTATTAATCCGACTGTCTTCTTTAGATTTTTCCTTTATGGTAGAAGATAATATCAGTGAAGTTTTTGCTTTACTTTATCAATACCAAATGCGTGTAGATTTGATTCAAAATTCTGCAATTAGTTTTTCAGTTTGTGTCAATAATAAGTACAACAGATTAGAAGAGTTACTTCAGATTCTTCGTTCCAAGTTTAAAGTAACAGTCTTTGAGAATGTAGATCTGTATACCGTACGTCATTTTGATGCTGAAGCCTTGACTTCAATAGAAGCGAAAAAAGATAACATATTATTAGAGCAACGTGCACAAGAAACCATTCAATATGTGGTTGAGAATTAAGCCTAGTTTAGATGAGTATCTACGAAAGCTTTGCAATAATTTTTTATCTCTAAACGTGTAGCTTCGAAAGCAGCTTCAATCTCTGCCTCAGTTCCTTTTAATTTAGATGGATCGGTAAAATTGTGATGCAATTTAAGCAATGCATTTCCTGTGAAAACAGGACAATTCTCAGCTGCATGATCACATACGGTTAAGATGTAGTCAAATGTAATCGAATCGTATTCCGAAACTAAATTAGAAGTATTCTTCGAAAGATCGATACCTACTTTTCTCATGGTTTTTATCGCTCTTGGATTTACACCATGGGTTTCTATTCCGGCACTATACACCTCCAATTTTTCTTTTCCAAAACGTTGCATAAATCCATGAGCAATTTGACTTCTGCATGAATTTCCTGTACAAATAATTAAAAGTTTTTTCATGATTTGTTTTTTATAGCTGTTCCAAAAGTAGAACATATTTTTTCTGAAATGATTTGCGCTAATTTTTGATGGCTTTCCAAGGTCCAACCTGCTACGTGTGGACTAAGTAAAACGTTTTCTGAATCTAATAAATAGGAGAAACTTGGGTTGTCTTGTTGGGCTTTAAATATATTTTCAAAGGAGCTGCTTTCATATTCGAGAACGTCCAATCCAGCTCCGAGAATTTTATTGTTTTTCAATCCGTCGACCAAAGCATCTGTAACTACTGCACTTCCACGAGCAGTGTTGAGTAGCCAAAAATCATTTTTCATTTGGTTGATGAATTTCGTGTCTATCATTCCAACAGTTAGCGGAGTTTGAGGGGTATGTAGACTCAATACATCTGCGGTTGCTTGCAATTCTTTAAGAGAAACTTGAGTTGCAAATTGATCTTTTTCCATTTCAAGAAGATCATGAAAGACCACCTTTTTCACATCGAACCCTTGAAGTTTTTTGGCAAAACTTTTTCCCATAGTTCCATAGCCAATAATGCCTATTGTTTTGCCTTCGAGCTCAAGTCCACGATGATGTTCTCGTAACCAATTCCCGTCTCGAATACTTTGATTACCACGATGTAATTTATTGAATAGAGAAAGTAGCATACCCAGTGCGTGTTCTCCAACGGCATTGCTATTGCCTAGAGGAGCTGCAAAAAGTTGAATTCCTTTTTCTTGTGCTTTCGTTAGGTCTATATTTTCAACACCAGCACCCACTCGTCCAATAAACTTTAAATTTGTAGCCTTGTTTAAAAAAGAAGCATCAATAGGAAAGCGACTTCGAATGATTAAGCCTTCGAATTGATCGATACGCCCAAGAATTTCTTCTTTAGATTGATTATATGCTACAGTATTTGTAAATCCAGCTTGAGCTAAATTATCTAATAAAAGGGGATGATTTTCATCTACATGAAGCACGTGCATACGTTCGTCCTTAAAATTCTAAAAAAGTTTGAGCAATATAAAAGAAAAGATAGATTCCAAAAATATCGTTAGAGGTCGTTATGAAAGGTCCTGTTGCAATTGCAGGGTCAATACCTCTTTTATTGAGAATGATTGGTACAAAAGTACCGATCAAAGCAGCAACAATAATAACGCCCATCATGGAGCCAGCAACGGTTAAACTTAGAACTAATTCTTGACCCATAATCCAGCCAAAAAGGATAAGTACAACGGCTAAGAAAAATCCATTGATAAGACTTAAACCAACTTCTTTGACTAGCCTGTTGATAAGAGAACCCTTAACAACATCGTTAGCCAGACCTTGTACAATAATTGCAGAAGATTGTACGCCAACATTCCCTGCCATTGCAGCTATTAGTGGGGTGTAAAAAAACAGGCTCCTTACACGCGGCTGCGTCATAATAGCTTCAAAATCTTTAAGGATAAAAACACTTCCCAAACCACCAAGTAAGCCTAGAAATAGCCAAGGTAAACGTGCTTTTGATAATTCAAAAATAGTGTCATCAGCTTCTACATCATTCGAAATACCAGCAGCAAGTTGATAATCTTTATCAGCCTCTTCTTTAATTACATCAACAATATCGTCGATGGTAATTCTGCCCAGTAATTCGTTTTTATCGTTTACAACAGGAATAGCTTCTAAATCGTATTTAGACATTATTTTAGCGACTTCTTCTACATCTTCATATACATTGACAAAGTCAACTTTTGGAATATAAATGTCTTTTACTTTTGCTTTGGAATTAGCCGTTAAAAGATCTTTGAGTGATAGTCTACCGAGGAGTTTATTTTTTCCGTTTACTACATATATAGAGTGTACCCGCGTAACGTATTCTGCCTGTGCTCGCATTGCATTAAGACATTTGAGTATGCTGAGGTCTTCTTGAACTTTCACGAGTTCTTTTGCCATAAGCGCTCCCGCAGTATTTTCTTCGTAGGAAAGTAATTCTCGAATATCCTTTAAATATTCACTATCCGAAATTTCCGACATTACTTTTTCCTGCCGCTCTTCAGGGAGTTCAGCAATAAGGTCAGCTGCATCATCGGAGTCTAATTCTTCGATTTCTTCTGCAATCTCTTTAGCCGAGAGCTGAATTAGAATTTTCTCCCGAATGTCTTCGTCAATCTCAGCTAATGCCTCTGCCGTTATATCACTATCTAAAAGTTTGATTAAATAAACTGCATCGTCTATAGAAAGGGTTTCTAGAATCTCCGCAATATCGGCATGATGAACTTCTGCCAATTTAGCGATGAGTTTCTTTCCTTCCCGAGATTCAACAAGCGAATTTATAAGTGTTAGAGTGTCTTCATTTAGGAGAAATTGCGCCATCTTCAATTTTTTGAGTCAATGCTATAAAGTCGTCTCCCGAAAGTTTTTCGGGTCGTAAGTCAAAGATACTATCTTCTGTAATATTTATGGGTAGTTGTAATGTTTTTAAACTGTTGCGAATAGTTTTTCTCCTTTGTTGAAAACTCATTTTTACAATTTTAAAAAGAAGCTTTTCATTACATGATAAGCTGTAGTTTTCTTTTCGCTTGAGGGTGAGCACGCCAGAATCTACTTTTGGTGGCGGACTGAAAACGTTTGGAGGTACCGTAAATTCATAAGTTGCGGTATAGAATAGTTGCGCTAAAACAGACAGTATTCCATACTTCTTTGTTCCAGGAGGTTCACAAATACGTTCAGCAACTTCCTTTTGAAACATGCCTGAAAAAAATGGAATCTGTTCTCGATTTTCGATTGTTTTAAAAACAATTTGTGTTGAGATGTTATAAGGAAAATTCCCAATGATTGCGAAGGATTCTTCCCCAAAGAGTTCCTCTAAGTCATACTTCAAAAAATCCCCTTCTATGATGTTTTGGTGTTGTAGCGGATACTTGTTTTTAAGGTAGGCAATTGAATCCCGATCAATCTCAATGAGGCGTATATTGCCTTTTTCGAATGGAAGGTATTGTGTTAGCACACCCATTCCAGGGCCAATTTCAAGCGCTTTGTCGTAAGTGTCAAAGAGAAGCGTTTTGGTGATTTTTTCCGCAATGCTAAGATCCTTTAAAAAATGTTGACCTAGTTTTTTTTTGGCCCGTACTGCTTTCATTAAAGGGCAGTTATTTGTTCCAGTTCCGTTCTAAACGATAGAATGCGTTCACCAAATTTGTCGAGCGCGTGTTTTTTGAGTCGATCGGCATCCTCTTTCTGATAACGTTCGAATGTGGTTCGATTGGAACAGTGATATTGTGTAGCATAGCTAACACCTCCCAAATCATTCTCTGTAATAACCTTAAAAATTATTGCTTTTTTGAACTTCCCAGTTTGTATCATTTGTGGAACATGTATCTCATTCATCCACGCAAGCCATTGGCTTTCGATGGTTGGTTCTACGTGTGTTGTTACGTTGTATATAAACATATAATATTTTTAGGAGATCAAATCAAAACCGGTGTAGGGAACAAGAGCTTTTGGGATTTTAATCCCTTCTGGTGTCTGGCAATTTTCTAATATTCCGGCAAGTACTCTTGGAAGAGCCAATGAGCTTCCATTGAGGGTGTGAACCAAATGTTTGCTTCCGTCCTTAGCTTTGTATCTTAGGTGTAATCGTTCCGATTGGAACCCTTCGAAAGTAGAAACTGAGCTGATTTCTAGCCAGCGATCTTGTGCGGTTGAAAACAACTCAAAGTCATAGGTTAGAGCAGCAGTAAAACCGAGGTCTCCTGCGCAAAGACGCAAAATACGGTAGGGTATTCCAAGTTCAATTAGAATAGCACGAATGTGGTCGACCATTTCCTTCAAAGCAGCTTCTGAGCGTTCAGGTTTTTCTAAACGAATAATTTCAACTTTGTCGAACTGATGTAAACGGTTTAATCCGCGAACATGAGAACCATAGCTTCCTGCTTCTCTTCTGAAACAAGGAGTATAACCTGTTAGGCAAATTGGGAGTTGTTTTTCATCTAAAAGTTCATCTCTAAAAATATTGGTAAGCGGAACTTCTGCTGTTGGAATCAGGTACAAATCATCACCAGTTACATGATACATTTGACCTTCTTTGTCGGGTAATTGTCCCGTTCCATAACCAGAAAGTTCGTTAACCAAATGCGGCACTTGAGTTTCTTGATATCCTGCAGCTGTGTTTTTATCTAAAAAATAATTAATCAACGCACGTTGCAAGCGAGCACCTTTACCAGTATAAACTGGAAAGCCAGCACCTGTTATCTTACTTCCAAGTTCGAAGTCGATGAGGTTGTATTTTTTAGCCAATTCCCAATGCGGTAAGGCATCTGGAGAAAGAACAGGGATAGTACCGCCACGTTCTGTTTCAATATTATCTTCTTCGGTTGTTCCAGCCGGAACAATATCTTTAGGCGTATTTGGAATTTGAAGACGAAGTGTGCGTAATTGGATTTCGGTTTCTTGCAGCAGTTCTTGTAAGTCTTTAGAGCTTGACTTGAGTGCAGCCGAACGTTCTTTCAAGCCCTGCGCTTTCTGGGCTTCTCCGTTCTTGAAGAGTTGCCCAATTTCTTTAGCAAGACTATTGGCTTCCGCAAGTTGCTGGTCCAATTCTGTTTGCGTTTTTCTTCGAACTTCATCCAATTCGAGTAATTGGTCTATAAGTTCAGCGCCCTTGAAATTTCTTTTTTCAAGTGCTTTTAGAACAGCTTCTTTATGTTCTCTGAGGTATTTTAATTGTAGCATAAGTCCAATGATATCGTATTACAAATGTATTATTTTAAGGCTAGTCTTCTGATTTTTCAGAATCAAATAACCTGATGCATGTTTTTTTATCTTCTTGAAGTTGTTTTTGAAGCGCTTCTAAAGAATCAAATTTTTGTTCTTCTCTTAGTTTGCTTCTTATTTCTATCGCTAAAGTTTGTTGGTAAATGTCTTTGTCGAATTCAAAATAATGAATTTCAATTGTTTTGTTATCGCCTCCCACGGTTGGTCGAATTCCAATATTCATCATTCCAAAAACAAGTTTTCCGTCAATTATGGATTGAACGCGATAAACACCGTTCGGTGGGCAAAGTTTATAAGCTTCTTTTATTTCAATATTGGCAGTAGGAAAGCCAATTGTACGACCCAAACCAGCCCCTTTAGATACAGTCCCTGTAAGTAAATAAGGTCTGTTTAAGTAGGCGTTTACCATTTCTAAATCTCCTTCGACTAAGGCTGTTCTTATTTTTGTAGAACTAATGTTCACAGATGAAATTTCTTGTGCAGGAATCTCCTCTACTTCAAAGTTATATACGGCACTGAACTGATGTAAGTCTTGAATTGACGCTTCTCGATTCCTGCCAAAACGATGGTCATACCCAATGATTACTTTTGATATTTTGAAGGTGTTGACCAGTAAATCTCTTGTAAATTCTAATGGAGTTAATCTAGAGAATTCTTTCGAAAAAGGATGGATAACCAGTATATCAACTCCTAAAGAAGCAAGTATTTTTTGCTTTTCTTCGAGGGTATCGATTAGTCGAATAGAACTGTCTTTTTGAAGAACCATTCGTGGATGTGGAAAAAAAGTGAGCACTACGGCTAGGTGGTCTTTTTCTTTGGCTTGAGAAACCAAATTACGAATGATTTTTTGATGTCCAATATGGACACCATCGAAGGTTCCAATGGTTAGAACACTCGGTCTGTCTTCTTTATAATTCTCAATGTCAGATACGATTTTCACTAAAAGCAGTTGTATTTTGGTATGCGGTACAAAACTATGATTTTTAGACTTAAATAAAGGGTATAATTTTTGTATGTTTGAAGCAGTGCTAAATTTAATTTCTTTGTGAAGAATCAAATTGTATTATTTTTATTTTTTCTAACGATATCATTCTCGATAAAAGCTCAAAATCTTTGGACTTTCGAAAAAGATACTCAAGGTTTTTCTAAAGCAATTGGTTTTGATAGTAACCACCAAATTCAAATGGTTTCTTTAGATCGAAAACAATTGGATACTTTTATTACTAAAATTGACTCACAATCTAGTTTTTCTGAAAAGAAGCAAGCAACCATTGATTTTCCAAACGAGTCGGGTCAGCCTGAAAAATTTAGTGTACGCGAGGTAGACTTACTTTCTTATGAACTATCTAGCGAACACCCAAACATTAAAACCTTTGTTGGGACTAGCTTATCTCGAAAAAATGTTCGTGCGCGCTGGAGTATTTCTCCTTTGGGAGTAAATGCAATGATTGATTCCCCAGAAGGACAATTTTTTTTACAACCCGATAGAAGTGGAAACGAAAACAAGCATCTTTTTTATAAACGAGGTGGAACACTATACGATGATTTTGAGTCCTTGAATTGTTTGGTAACAACAGATGAAATCGTTAAAAAAAGCACAGTCCAAACTAAAACTCAAAATAAACAGGTTGCGAAATCTTCTTCTGATCAAACCTTAAAAACATACCGAATTGCAGTTTCTGCTACTGGAGAATTCACTAAGTTTTGGGGAGATGATGACGATACAAACGGAACGAACAAAGAGGATGCTTTTGCTAAGATAGTTAGTACAATCAACCGAATCAATCAGGTTTTTCAAAATGACTTGGGTGTGCAACTTCAATTGGTTTCTGATGCAGATTTGTTGTACGACGACCCCGATACTGATCCCTACGGGAGTGATTTTAATGAAGAAATACAAGAAGTACTAACGGACTCTATCGGAGAGGCAAATTACGACATTGGACATTTATTTGATTTTGGATCTGCCGATGGCAATGCCGGAACGGTTGGAAATGTGTGCCGAGATCGATTTAAAGGTTCTGCCTATACGTCTCACCCTTTTGTTGACACTTCTGAAACAGGAGTATTTTTAAACGATTATTTTGATATTGACTTTGTAGCACATGAAATCGGACATCAATTTGGGGGGTATCACACCTATTCACATCAAACAGAAGGTGCCGGAGTGAATAGCGAACCTGGAAGTGGGTCGACTATTATGGCTTATGCTGGCGTAACCTCAAAGGATAATATTCAAAATCATAGTGACCCTTATTTTCATTATCACAGTATTAAAAACATTCAAAACTATTTGGCTAGGAACAGTTGTCAAGCTACTAGCTCCATTGTGAATCAGCCCCCACTGGTTTCAGCTGGTCAAGAAGTAAATATACCCAAAGGGACTGCCTATACATTAGAGGCAGTAGCCTCTGATCCAGATGATGATTCGTTGACCTATTGTTGGGAACAACTGAATAATGGCTTAGTTACACGCGAAAATTTTGGCCCTTATATTCAGTCGGGATCAAGCAATCGATCCTTTTCACCAACCAATTCTCCAATTCGAACAGTCCCATCTATGTCAAGGGTTTTGGCAAATCAATTGATTCAAACGAATCCACAATTTCCAAACGATTGGCAAACAGTTTCATTGGTTGGTAGAAGACTACTTTGGGGGGTAACAGTTCGCGATCGATCGGAAACAAGTACCGCCAGTGTAGGTCAAACGGATCAAGACACAAAAATAATAAATGTGATAGAAAGAGCAGGCCCATTCGAGATTACCTCTCCTGCCACTAATACTATTGTTTGGCAAACAGGAGCAAATGAAGCAATCTTATGGGATGTTGCAAATACCGATCAAGCTCCAATCAATACACAAACGGTATCAATTTACCTGTCTTCAGATAATGGTCAAAATTTCGACACCCTTTTAGTATCAAATACACTAAATGATGGTCGCTTTGACCTTGTTGTGCCCGCCAACATCAATTCTTCAAATGTTCGAATTAAGATTGTTCCCGATAACGGGATTTATTTTGCAGTAAACAACTATCGTTTTAGTATTCTAGAGCGCCCCTTTGCAACTCCTTTTCAAGAGCGTTCTAAAAAAGCCTGTGACACTGAACCAATATCATTTGATTTTACACTCAATCGATATCAAGAATTTGAAGGGGAAGTAAACCTTACTCTGACTAATGTTCCAACTGGAATTACGTATTCGATTAATACGGTTTCATCGACAACTGATCAGCAACAAGGAACTATTAGTCTTACGAAAGCAACCAACATAACCCCTGGTGTTTATACAATGACTTTAGTTTCAAGTTCTGGATCCGTCGAAGCCCAGCAAACCTTTCAATATACCCATCAACAAAGTATTGTACAGACTCCAGTTGGATTGAGTCCGAATGCATCTGACGGCGTCCAGTTGATAAGGCCAGTTTTTAGTTGGTCTCCAGATGTGAATGTGGAACAGTATATCGTTGAATTATCTTTGTCCAATACTTTTGATTCGATTATCGTTTCAACTACAACTAAAGACGCTGACTTCATTCCTTTAGAAAATCTTGCAAGCGAAACAACGTTCTATTGGAGGGTAAAAGGAACTAACGCCTGTGGAGAAAGTAATTATTCTGAAATTCAAAACTTCACAACTGATTTACTCGACTGCAGCCCTATTGGTGCTGTAAACCTCCCCATAGATTTAATAGATGCGAATTCAAGTCAAAGTGGTATTACGTTTGCTGATGTTTATATGGCGAATGATTCT
>PXYQ01000125.1 GCA_003023645.1 Candidatus Arcticimaribacter sp.
CTGATATCAATTTTAATCCTTTAGATGATTCTTTTGGTTGAGCGTCAAAACCAATTCCGTTATCTCGAATTGTAGCAATTAATGAAGTAACCAAATTAAAGAAATCTAACAAACGTCAGAGAAACGTACCGATTGAAATCTGATCAAGGCAAAGCAAAAAGAGCAACCAAAATTTGCTGCTCATTTTAACATAAATAAAAAGACAATTACTTCAATTCACATGTTGTTGTGCTCATTGACGAGGATATACTTATGTTTTCACATGCGTCTTTTGCATCTCTTTTATTTTTAGCCGCAATGGAGTTGTTAATTATTGAAGTTTGACCTAAAGTGTTCTGAGTACACTCACATTCGTAATATTTCGT
The DNA here is from genome assembly GCA_003023645.1 of Candidatus Arcticimaribacter sp. GTDB lineage: Bacteria > Bacteroidota > Bacteroidia > Flavobacteriales > Flavobacteriaceae > Arcticimaribacter. The sequence goes on from PXYQ01000125.1 coordinate 366, forward strand.
ACAAGAAGAAAGAAGAATAATTGAAATTCCAATGATAAAGATAGTTTTTTTCATGATTTTTTTTTTAAATTAATAGGTAAAAGAACAAACTTCTATGGGAAGAAAAACTGCAATTTATTTTAAGTGGCTGTTTCTTTATTTACCGTTATTCCCTTAATCTATGGTGAAATACTATATTAATTTCAGTTCCATTTGAATTAGAACTTACGGATAAACTATTTTTTGAATTCAATAAAGCTAATCTCTCTGATATCAATTTTAATCCTTTAGATGATTCTTTTGGTTGAGCGTCAAAACCAATACCGTTATCTCGAATTGTCACAATTAATGAAGAAACTGATACTTGAAAATTAATTGCAATAAACTGATGTTCAATTTCCTCATCAAAGGCATGCTCAAAGCAGTTTTCAAGAATTGGCTGTAAAATCATTGGAGGGATAACCGTTTCAGAAAATTTTATATCTTGTGATTTTTGAACTTTAAACTTTACTTTATTTCCAAATCGTAGATTTTGAATCTTCACAAATAGTTTTAAAAATTCTATTTCTTCTTTTAAACTTATTTCTTTTCTTGAAGAATAATCAAGAGATTTCCGCATCAGTGAAGCAAAGCTATTCATGTAATTCAGGGAGCTATCAATGTCATTATCAATAACAAAATTTTGAATTGCATTTAATGAATTAAACACGAAATGAGGATTCATTTGACTTTTTAGTGCCTCTAGTTTTGCTTCTGAAACTTTCATTTCAAGTTTCGCTCTTTCCCTTTGAATTTGAGTTTTTCTATTGAAATTTTTCTTTAATCCAATATAAATAATGAAAACAAACAAAAAACTTACGAATAGATAGAAAAATGGAATTTGCCAAAAAGGAGATTTAATTTGAAATTCTGACAAAATTAAAATTTCCCTAATTCCATTATACTCATCAATAAGCTGAACTTCCAATTTATAGTTACCAGAAGGGACAAATGGCAAGGTCACCTTGTTTGATTGGTTATAACTAATTAATTCAGACCAATTATTGTTTTCAAGTCCGTTGATACGGTAGGAGAAATACACTTTTTTTGGGAATTTTATACCCACTCCACCCAATTCAAATTCCAAATCATTTTCGAAATAATCAAGAGTAATTTGCTCTTTATCGTGTATTGATCTTTGTTTGCCATTCACTTCTAAAGACGAGACAAATAAACATGTTTTTACTCTATTTGCTAAATAATTTGGTATGTCAATCGAAGTGTATGAGTTCTCGGCAACTAAAAACAAGTTGCTGTCTTGTAAATAAATCTCTTTCAGTGCTTTCCCATCGAATCCTTGTTCTTCATCCAAAAATATGATATTACCAGATGATAAATCATACAAAGTAAGTCCTTTATTTGTTCCAACTATAATGATAGAGTCATATTGCGATAAACCTACCACTGTTTGTCCATGAATCGTCTCCGATTCCAATATTTTACTGAAAGAAATGTTTTTGTCCTTTAAAAAAAGTTGATAGATATTTCCTAAATAATCCGCTAATAGAAATGAACTCTCAGAGTTTTTAAAAGCCTTTACAAATTCTCGCACTTTTATCTTCTTATTTTTAAGTAATGAAACAAAAGTGTCTGATTGCAGAAGATAAAGGCCTTTGAACCTACTCACTCCAAAAAGAGAAGAATCGATTTCTATGAATTGAATAATATCCCTTGGATTATTTGAATTTCTTAGATCAAAAGAATGAGCGATTATTTCCTCATTACGAAGATTGATTCTTTTTAAACTTGCGTAAGGAGTTTGAACAAATAACTCCTCATTTCTATTTAAATAAAACCCTGAAATAGTTGATAAAGGAAAATATTGATTGAGCTGATACTTATGATTCTTTATTTTGAAAAGAAAAAGGCCAAGTGTCGTATTCACATAAACATCACCATCTAGTGAAGAAATCTCAGTGATAGAAAAATCTTTAAATTTTTTAATGTTTTTAAGAGAAAACTGCCTCAGAGCTTTGAAAGTTTTAATTTGTTTGGCAAGGTTGTTTGTGTTAATTTGTGAATAGGCAAAAGATAAAAAATCTTCTAGTCGGTATTGACCAATTTCTCCATTATTAGCAAATTCAATGTGATCCGAATAACCAAATAATTCAGTTGAATTATTCGGTCTTAAATAAAATTGTAGGTTTTGTTTTAAATAAGTGGAAACAGTATTACTCATATCAATGAGAAATAGTCCCTTGTCCAATGAGCAAATAATTAACTGGTTAATTCTTGGTGAATACTTTATGCTGTATATCGATTTTGAGGTTACACCAAATAATTCATTCAGACTTTTCATCTTGTGATTTGTGACATCAAAAATCCCACCGTTATCAATATTTACTCCCCAAGCCGCTGCAAGTATCTTACCATTTACGGTTTGAAAATCCCAAATAACCGAGTTTCCGTGAGAAATAGAATGAGGTTTATCACTTAAAAAATCTTTTATCCCAATTTTGTGAATACTATTTCTCTTTTCAGGATTCCCATCCTTAGAGTAGTAAAGCGTGTCGTTTATTATTTCAGTACAAAAAATATTCTCATCAGCATTAACTTTTATTAGCCTCTCTTCCCCTATTTGATAGGTTCCATGTTTGTAACCTGCGCAATAAACAGTATTTTGGTATATAAAAAAATCCATTACCTGAAGACGAAAATCAGATAATTGATAGTTCTTAATTACTTTGGTTGTGGTGTTTACAACAGATACTCCATTATGAGTTCCAACGAACAGGTTATTCTCATGATAAAACAGTTTCCTCACGCTATTTTGGACCAATCCATCTTTTTCTGATACAGAAACAAAGGTATCGCCTTCTAAATAAGCTATTCCTCCTCCATAAGTTCCAATCCAAATTGTCTGGTTGTCGTCTTCCGTTATTTGCCAACAATTATTATGTGGTATTCCCTCTTTTTCTGTAAATGTTCTAATCCGACTACCTCTTACTTCGGCAATCCCATTTTCGGTTGCCACCCATATAGAACCAGAATAAGAAAGTAATGCATCATAAACTTTGTTACTTGGTAATCCATCTCTAACTGAAACATTTCTGTTTGGAATAAGTTGCCCGTATCCGTTAGAAAAAAGCAAAACAAGGATAAAGATCGTGAGTTTATTTGCCCAATATTTTTTCAATTACTTGAGTTTTTTTTCGGCTCGAAATAGGGAGCTTTTCGTTGTTTGTAAGGATGACATAACTGCCATCGGCATGGGTGTATCCTTTTATAAAATTCACATTGACCAAAAAAGATTTATGAATTCTTAAAAAAAAATCTTTAGGTAATAGTTCTTCTACATTTTTTAGTGTTTTCGCAATAGTAAAACTGCTCTCATCCATTTGCTTTATGACTGTATAGTTCGTGTCAGCTTTGCAATAAATTATCGCATTGCTTTTAATTAACTTATATCCTTCAGAAACTGGAAATGCAATTTTTGGATAAGGATTAATATTGGTATTCATATTATCCAACAAAATCCGTATTCTATCTAATTCATTTTGATATTTTGTTTTCTTTTCAAATTTCTTAATTGCAGTACCTAACTCAATATGATTAATCGGTTTTAGCAAATAGTCCAACGCACTTTGTTTAATTGCCTCTAAAGCAAATTCAGAATATGCCGTAGTGAAAATAACTTCAAAATCTATGGATTTAATTTTTTTTAACAATTCAAATCCAGAACCACCTTGCATTTTGATATCTAAAAAAACTAAGTGTGGTTTTTGAAGCTTTATTTGCTCGAAACCTTGCTCAATATTACCGACTTTGTGCACAACAACAAATTTATTAGGAAAATATCGGTTTAAGAGTTTTTCCAAAAACTCTCTTGCAGGTTGTTCATCATCAATTATTAGAGTTTTTATCATTATTAAAAATAATCAATATTCTGATAAATTTCGGTATCAATTTATTTAAAGTAGTTATTTGTTGATTTATCGATTAACGTATATTGGTATAGAAACAAGAGTTCAAATAGAAACTAAAAATAACAAAAAGCCATCTTAATATGGCTTTTTGTTGACTCACTAGGACGATTAAAAGTTAGGCTGTAACTAATTTGAATACTGTGACTCTCTATTTTTGGTGTCAAATGGGTAACACAGAAAATAGTTGTTTTAGTATTTATTAAACTTTTCAGTTTTTAATACTTCGTTATTTTCTCCTTTTACTAACAAGATATAACTCCCGGCTTTCAAATTAAAAACATCAAGTGACGTGACACCATCTCAATAAGAGAAACGATAGCAAAAGAGAAAACAAACAAGAATAAGTGAGAGTAAACCTTATAAAACAAGGTATTTAAAACTACTATTATTCTCACTACTTGGTTACGGATTTTCGTAATATCCATTTTTCCAACAAAAACGTCCTGGGTTCTAGGGTATCCCTTGCAGGAACTTTGGGTTGAATTCCAAATTTTCAAGTTGATTTAGATCCTTCAAAAAGTTTGAACTCTCAACACTTGAGGTCACAAAAAAAAAGCTTCAGTTTTACTGGGGCTTTTTTTGTTTTAAGGCGGCTCTATCTAGGTTT
>PXYQ01000126.1 GCA_003023645.1 Candidatus Arcticimaribacter sp.
GGGTTAATGTTTATTTTTAAAAGTTGGTTAGGTAGTCCATTGTCCTTTGGATTAGCCTTTGCAATTTCTTTGATTGAAGTTTTAGTAGCATTGCTACAGGCATACATATTTACGATGTTATCAGCACTTTACTTTGGCTTTGCCGCTGAAGAGCACGAGCATCACGATGAAATTGAAGCGCATTAAGCGTTTCTTTAATGAGAGTGTTTAATTTAATATTTACAATTATGGAAATTCCAGTAATGGTAGGAGCAGGATTGGTTGTTATCGGTGTCGGTATTGGTATTGGTAAAATTGGTGGGTCAGCAATGGATGCGATCGCACGTCAGCCTGAAGCTTACGGAAAAATTCAAACAGCGATGTTAATCGCCGCTGCATTGATCGAAGGGATTGGTTTTGCTGCACTTTTTGCAGTGAGCTAAAACAGTTTTTAAAGCTGCAACGGTTGGTTGCAGCTTTATTTTAAGTATTGATTAAACCATAAAATTATAAAATGGAAAAATTATTAGGAGAATTTTCTTTAGGGCTCTTTTTCTGGCAAACACTATTGTTTGTAGCGTTATTATTATTACTCAAAAAATTTGCTTGGAAGCCCATTTTAGATGCTGTAAACGAACGCGAAACATCAATCAAAGATTCTTTGAGCGCTGCTGAAAAAGCTCGTGATGATATGGAAGCGGTTCAAGCAGATAATAAACGAATTCTAAAAGAAGCTCGCGCAGAACGTGATGCCCTTTTAGCAGAAGCAAAGACAGCAAGCGTTCAAATCGTAAATCAAGCGAAAGAAGATGCCAAAGCTGCAGCAGATAAAATTACAGCTCAGGCGCAGGAAACCATTCAAAATGAAAAGATTGCTGCGATCAATGAGTTAAAAGGTCAAGTAGCTTCTTTATCTATCGATATTGCAGAAAAAGTACTACAAACCGAATTGAAAGATAAAGCAACTCAAGAACAGTTGGTAGCCCAATTGGTAAACGAAATTGCTGTAAAATAATTCCATGAAAAACAACCGTGCCGCACTTCGTTACGCCAAAGCAGCCCTAAGTATTGCACTTGATCAGGGTACTGCCGACGCATTAGAGCAAGACATGATTGGCATCGTCGACGTTTGTTCATCAAACAAAGACTTGATTGCCTTTTTGGAAAACCCTATTCTTTCTACTCAAACAAAAAAAGAAACAATCGCTATGGTGTTCACTTCTCTTTCTGAGGGCAGTAAACGTCTTGTCGCTTTGCTAGCTACAAACAATCGAATCAATTTATTGGATCAGGTTGCAGAGCAATTCATAGCAATATATCAAGTTCAACAAGGGAAGCAAACAGTGCTCGTTACTACAGCTATTCCTTTGACCGCAGCTTTAGAAGAAACCATATTAAGTAAAGCTAAAGAATTGTCTTCAGCCAAACTTACCCTAAGCAGTGTAGTAGATCCATCCATAATTGGAGGGTTTATTTTGCGCATAGGAGATTTACAATACAATGCAAGTGTAGTTCAGAAACTAGACACACTTAAAAGAGAATTGACACAAACCAATTATAGCGCTTAAATAGATACTATGGCAGCAATTAAACCCGCTGAAGTTTCAGCAATTTTAAAAAACCAACTCGCAGGATTCGAAGCAGCAGCTTCTCTTGACGAAGTTGGAACCGTACTTCAAGTAGGAGATGGAATCGCACGTGTATACGGACTTTCTAATGCTCAGTATGGAGAATTAGTTCGTTTTGATTCTGGATTAGAAGGAATGGTTTTGAACCTTGAAGAAGATAATGTAGGAGTGGTACTTTTAGGCCCTTCTAAAGAAATTTCTGAAGGAGATACCGTGAAGCGTACCGAGCGTATTGCTTCGATCAAGGTTGGAGAAAGTATTGTTGGCCGTGTGGTTGACACGCTTGGAAATCCAATTGATGGAAAGGGAGCTCTAGAGGGTGAATTATACGAAATGCCCTTAGAGCGTAAAGCTCCAGGAGTAATTTATCGTCAGCCGGTAAACGAACCAATGCAAACAGGAATCAAGTCTATTGACGCGATGATACCCGTAGGTAGAGGACAACGTGAATTGGTGATTGGTGACCGTCAGACTGGTAAAACTACCGTTTGTATTGACACCATTTTGAACCAAAAAGAATTTTACGATGCAGGGGAACCTGTATATTGTATTTATGTAGCGATTGGACAGAAAGCGTCTACCGTTGCAGGAATTGCAAAAGTATTAGAAGATAAAGGAGCATTGGCCTACACAACAATTGTTGCTGCTAACGCATCTGATCCAGCACCAATGCAAGTATATGCACCTTTCGCTGGAGCAGCTATTGGTGAGTTTTTCAGAGATACCGGTAGACCCGCTTTAATTGTTTTTGATGATTTATCAAAACAAGCCGTTGCTTACCGTGAAGTATCGTTATTATTACGTCGCCCACCGGGACGTGAAGCGTATCCTGGAGATGTATTTTATCTTCACTCCCGTTTATTAGAACGTGCAGCTAAAGTTATCGCAAATGATGAAATCGCAAAAGGTATGAACGACCTTCCAGATTCATTAAAAAGCATTGTAAAAGGAGGAGGTTCACTAACCGCACTTCCTATTATTGAGACACAAGCAGGAGATGTTTCTGCTTATATTCCAACAAACGTAATTTCGATTACGGATGGACAAATTTTCTTAGAGTCTGATTTATTCAACTCGGGTGTTCGTCCAGCAATTAACGTTGGGATTTCAGTATCTCGAGTTGGAGGTTCTGCACAGATTAAACCCATGAAAAAAGTTTCAGGAACCTTGAAACTAGATCAAGCACAGTTCCGTGAATTGGAAGCCTTTGCTAAATTTGGTTCTGACCTGGATGCTGCAACTTTAAACGTAATTGAAAAAGGACGTCGTAATGTTGAGATCTTGAAACAAGCTCAAAACGATCCTTTTACAGTAGAAGATCAAACGGCGATTATCTATGCAGGTTCTAAAAACTTGTTACGATCGGTACCCGTAGACCAAGTAAAGGCTTTCGAAAAAATCTATATCGAAGTATTGAACAGCAAACACCGTGGCGTATTAGACACGATCAAAGCTGGAAAATTAACAGATGAGGTTTTAGATACCCTAAACAGTGTTGCAAAAGAAGTAGCAGCTCAATTCGAATAAACGACCACCAGTATGGCCAATTTAAAAGAGATACGTAATAGGATTACATCGGTTTCATCGACCATGCAAATCACCTCTGCCATGAAAATGGTATCTGCAGCAAAGCTAAAAAAAGCTCAGGATGCAATTACGGCGATGCGACCTTATTCGGACAAACTCACGGAGTTGATCCAGAACTTAAGCGGATCTATCGATGGAGATACTCAAAATCCATTTACAGAACAACGTCCGGTTCAAAACGTACTAATCATAGCGATTACGTCTAACCGGGGTCTTTGTGGAGGTTTCAATTCAAACATTGTAAAAGGAGTTTCTAAGAAAATCAAGTCAGAATACGCGAACAAAAACGTAAGTCTAATTACACTTGGTAAAAAAGGAAATGATATTTTACAAAAGTCCTTTACTGTAGCAACTAACAATAATGAAATCTTCGATGAACTAACCTTCTCGAATGCAAGCGACATCGCAGATGCATTTATGGAAGCGTTTACAAATAAGCAGTACGATACGATTGAAGTGGTCTATAACCGCTTTAAAAACGCCGCTACGCAGATTGTAACAACAGAAACACTATTGCCTATTGTTTCTGAGTCAAACGAAGAAGTAAATTCAGATACAGATTATATTTTTGAGCCTACCCAAGAAGATATTGTAAACGAATTATTACCTAAAAGTATAAAAATGCAATTATTCAAAGCCCTGCGTGACTCTTTCGCGAGTGAACACGGAGCACGAATGACAGCAATGCACAAAGCAACCGATAACGCAACTGAATTGAGAGATCAGCTTAAACTGACTTACAATCAAGCGCGACAAGCATCGATTACCAATGAAATCCTAGAAATTGTTGGAGGAGCAGAAGCCCTGAATTCTTAATTTTTTTAGAGTAACATTTTGAATCAACCCCTCTTTTGAGGGGTTTTTTTATGCTTAGGTTTGACTCGAAACTCACAGAACACACTAAATTTCTCTATGAATTCTCGTTGAATTAAGTCTTTCTGACTTTTAATAAATGTTAAAAAACTGCAAAATTAGTTACTTAACTATAAAAACAGTTTATATTTGAATAGTTCAAAAAACAGATCGATGAAGAAATTAACCAACAAAGAAGAAGAACTTTTAAAGATCCTCTGGCGTTTAGAAAAAGCATTTGTCAAAGAAATTCAAGCAGAATTTAAGACAGAACCGCCTCATTACAATACCCTTTCTACGCTTGTTCGTAACCTCGAAGACAAAGGTTATGTTACTCATAAAGCCTACGGAAACACCCACCAATACGTTCCTTTGATTTCTAAAGAAGAGTACCGCAGTCGTTTTATCAACAGCACGCTAGACGACTACTTTAGCAGTTCCTACAAAAGTCTAGTAACCGCTTTTGCTCAAGAAGAAAAAATAAGTATCGATGAATTAAAAGAAATTATCGCACACATAGAAAATCAAAAATAATGGAAGCCCTACTCCAATATCTTATCAAAAGTGCCGCTGTTTTAGCCTTGTTTTTTATATGCTTTAAAACATTGCTCAGTAACGAAACCTTTTTCACCACCAAAAGAGTTTATCTCCTTGTCGGAGTGCTCTGCTGTTTACTCCTTCCTTTTGTAGTGATCACAAACTATGTAACGATCGATCCCGTACCTTTGGATTGGAATAATCTTCCTCTTGTTTCTCAAACACCACAAACAACACACCTTCCAACCTGGGATTGGAGGTTAGTACTTGCACAGACCTATTGTGTGGGCGTTCTCCTTATGTTTGTCCGACTACTATATCAAGGCTATTCT
>PXYQ01000020.1 GCA_003023645.1 Candidatus Arcticimaribacter sp.
CAACCTTTTACAATATGTAAATCCAAAAGATGTAAAGTCATTTGGATTAATTCCTGAGATAATTGGACGCCTTCCTGTGTTGACTTACATGCATCCGCTAGACAGAAAAACCTTACGCTCCATATTAACAGATCCTAAGAATGCATTGATCAAGCAGTACGAAAAGCTTTTTGAGCTCGATGGAATAACGCTCAGTTTTTCTTCTGGAGCATTGGATTTTATCGTTGAAAAAGCATTAGAATACAACTTGGGTGCACGTGGACTACGTTCTCTTTGTGAAGCTATTCTTACCGATGCAATGTTCGAAATGCCAGGTGGAGATGCAACAGAGTTGAAAATAAGCAAAAGCTATGCTGAAGGGAAACTCAATAACTCAAAAGACCCAACGCTTAAAGCGGTTTCTTAGCATTAAACTCTAATAGTTCTTCTATCAAATCACGGTTATTAGATAAACGCGGAACCTTGTGTTGTCCTCCCAGTTTTTTATTTTCAGATAACCAGTTGTAAAACAACTTAGGCTGTGCTATGACTATTTCTGGAAGTCGCATGGTCATATCTTTATATCGCTTGGCGTCATAATCCGAATTAACTTCACGCAAGGTTTCATCCAACAGACTAGTAAATCGTTCCATGTTTTCGGGAAGACTATCAAACTCAATAAGCCATTGATGTGCCCCACTACCTTTTCCTTTCATGAAAATTGGAGCAGCAGTATAATCTACGATATGAACACCCAAGGCCTGAGCGGCTTTCGACAAGGCAAAATCTGCGTTTTCGATCACTAATTCTTCTCCAAAGGCATTAATAAAATGCTTTGTTCTCCCGACCACTTGAATACGATACGGAGCAACAGAAGTGAATTTGATTACATCGCCCAATTTGTAACGCCACAAACCTCCATTGGTTGTAATCACGAGTGCGTAATTTGTATACAATGACACCCCAGCTAGGGGAACAATATCATCATCTGTTCCGTCAACCGGAATGAATTCATAAAAAATACCATAATCCAACATCAATAACATCTCATCAGAATTATTCTGATCTTGAATCCCGAAAAAGCCTTCCGAAGCATTATACGTTTCGTAGTACTTAAGCTGAGAGCCAGGGAAAAAATTGTTGTATTGGTTTTGATACGGTTTAAAGCTAACCCCTCCATGAAAAAAAACTTCAAGGTTAGGCCAAACCTCCAAAATATTTTTCTTTTCGGTCTGCTCAAGAACCTTATTAAACAAGACCATCATCCAGGACGGAACTCCCGCAAAGCTTGTAACATTTTCGTTTATACTCTCATTTAAAATGGCATCCATTTTAGCTTCCCATTCGGGCATTAAAGAGACTTTATGAGATGGCGTACTGCTAATTTCTGCCCAAAAAGGCATGTTATCAATAATTATTGCCGACAAATCCCCAAAGTAACTGGTGCTGTTATCATAGATTTCTTGACTCCCTCCCAATCGTAGATTCTTGCCATTAAAGAGTTCAGATTCTGGATTATTATTAAAATAGAACGAAAGCATATCTTTTCCTGCTTTGTAATGACATTGCTCTAAAGCCTCAACACTTACCGGAATGAATTTACTTTTACTATCCGTAGTTCCGCTAGACTTTGCAAACCACTTTATGGGTGTAGGCCAAAATATATTGGCTTCTCCCCTTCTACTTCGATTGATGTCTGAAGCAATATCCTCGTACGCAACAAGAGGCACCCTGTTTTTGAAAACTTCGTAGTTGGTAATCGAACTGAATTGATAGCTCAATCCTATTTCAGTTTGCTCAGAAACACGGAGTAAATCCTGAAGAACTTCTTGTTGAACTTCATGGGGGTATTTTATAAAGAGTTCTATCTGATGGATTCTTTTTTTAAGAAACCAAGAGGCTATAGAATTGAATAAGGGGATTGCCATTTTATAAGTATCTTTATTTTATAAATATAAATCATTCTACCACATGTTTTCAGGCGTTCTTAAAAAAATGAATACAGAGTTCGGACCTTCGATTGGTTATTACCTCAATCTGAAAGATGACTTTATTGCCCTACATCAATTCATTGATCAATCCATTACACTTGAAATGACGGGCTATGAATGTCTAAATTGTTCGCGGACTGAGCCAATCTTCAGGCAAGGTTTTTGCAAAAAATGTTTTTTCGAAAGTCCAAACGCAGGCGACTGGATTATGCGTCCCGAATTGAGTACTGCACACTTGGACATTGAAGATCGCGATTTGGATTATGAGAAAAAAGTTCAACTGCAACCGCACATTGTGTATCTCGCGCTTTCTAGCCATCTAAAGGTCGGAGTTACCCGAAAAACACAAGTGCCAACCCGATGGATCGATCAGGGTGCGCATCAAGCTTTAGCCATCCTAGAAGTGCCTAATCGGTATTTGGCTGGTGTTGGTGAAGTTGCATTGAAGGATATTTATTCAGACAAAACGAATTGGCGAAAAATGTTACAAAACGAAGCAGAGCCAATCGATTGGGTTTCCGAAAGAAACAAGGCTATCGATCATCTCCCGAATGACCTAAAGCCTTATGTACTTCTTGAAAATAAAGAGCCTTTAGATATTGGATTTCCTGTAAATCGTTATCCTGAAAAGGTGAAAAGTTTGAACCTGATTAAAGAACAAAATTATACTGGAGTTTTGAAAGGCATCAAAGGACAATATCTCATTTTTGAAGATGATACTGTTTTTAATGTCCGGTCTAACGAAGGTTTGGTTATTAATTTAAAAGTAGCGTAACTAGTCAATGGTTTTAGTCGAAGTTGCTACCAAACGATTAATTTCATCCATTTCAGCAGCAGTCAAATGACGCCACTTCCCCTTATCAACGTCTAGAGAAACGTTCATAATTCGAGTTCGTTTCAACGCTACAACACGATAATCCAAATACTCACACATCCTTCTAATCTGACGATTCAGACCTTGAGTCAATATTATTTTGAATTCTTTTTTATGGGTCTGTTTAACTTCACAGGGTCGTGTCACGGTATCTAGAATAGGAATTCCGCCGCCCATTTGCTTAATAAAATCATCTGTTATTGGTCGATTAACAGTAACAACATATTCCTTTTCGTGATGATTTCGAGCACGTAAAATCTTGTTGACAATGTCGCCATCGTTGGTCAAAAATATGAGGCCTTCACTAGGTTTATCCAAACGTCCGATTGGAAAAATTCGACTTGGAAAATTAATATAATCAATGATGTTGTCTTTTTCCACAGCTGTATCTGTAGTACAGACAATACCAACAGGCTTATTGAATGCTATATAAATCGCTTTTTCATTCCCAGGACGAACAACTTCTCCGTCTACATGAATTACATCTTCTGGAAGAACTTTTACACCCATACCGATCACCTCACCATTAACAGCAATTCGACCTTGATCGATCATTTTATCGGCAGCTCTTCTCGAGCAATAACCGATTTCACTGAGGTATTTATTTATTCGTACGGGATCACTCATAACGTTATGATTAGTTTTCTAATTGAATTTCTTCTCCAGCTTTTAGGTTGAAACGTTTTCTTATTAAATATACAAAGAGGTAGAGAAAAGGGGTGTCAATAGCAGCAATAAGAACTTTAAAAATAAAACCCGAAACTACTAAGCCTATGAACATGTTCCAAGGTAAAATTTGGAACACACAAAGTAAAAGAATTACGGTAAGAGTATCTAAGAACTGAGATGCAAAGGTTGAAAAATTATTTCGTAACCACAGCTGTTTTCCTTGGGTTTTCTTTTTCCAAAAATGATAGATGCGTATGTCTACAAACTGGGCACACAAGTATGCAATCATGGAAGCTAAAACCGCCAAAGGGGATAAAGAAAACACCTGAGAAAAAGTCTCGTCACCAATAGGCGATGAAGGGATTGCGGGGACAAAATCCGCTAGCAGCAAAATTCCGATGGAAAAAAACGAAGCAAAAATTCCAGCAACAACAACTTGATTTGCTTTTTTTTGACCAAAAATTTCTGAAATTAAATCGGTGATTAAAAAAGTAATCGGATAGGGCAAAATGCCCACGGACAATTCGAACAATGGAATTCCAAAAACGTTTGTATCTATGGGATACCAATAAAAAAACTTTTGAAAAATTAGATTAGAAACCACCAAAGAAGTGATGAAAAGGGCAGCTAAGTATAAAAAAATCTGATACGCAATTGCCTTATCTTTTTGGTTCATGTGTTATCTAATATCAAGTGAAAAAGGAATTCGAACTTGAATCCGTGGGGCTTGATTTTTCTCAGAAGTAGATGCTTCAATAAAAGCACTAAATTCTCTTGGAAGTGCTGATTTAATTTGAGTTTCAATTGCAGCAAAAGGGCTCATTAGAGCAAAAATATCATCAAAGTCTGTTTCGACTTTAGGATACGATGTCAAATTATATTCCTCTATTTCTGCAAGGACAGCAGCAGCTTCTATAGCCGCACCTAGACCTCCTAATTCGTCAACAAGTCCATTTTCTTTTGCTTGCAAACCGGTCCAAACTCTTCCTTGAGCAAGGGCTTCCACTTCCTCTAAAGATAAATTTCTTCCATCTGCAACACGACGCTTAAAGGTATCATAAACATGTTCTATACCTTCCAAAGCGCTTTTACGAAACCCAGGTGAGATTGGTTCAAACGGGCTGTAGCCAACTGCGTTTTTATGCGTCATTACATGCTCTGCTTTAATTCCAATATCGTCTGTAAAACCTTTGACGTTGGGTATGGTTGCAAACACTCCAATTGAACCTGTTATGGTCATTGGATCTGCAAATATTGTATCGGCATTACAGGCAATATAGTAGCCGCCAGAAGCTGCAACATTTCCCATTGAAACTACCAAGGGCTTTTTCTTTTTCGCTTCTTCTAATGCGTTCCATAAGATGTCAGAAATCATGGCACTCCCACCAGGAGAATTTACACGCAACACAATTGCTTTTACCCGCTTACTTTTAGCAGCTTCTTCTATTGCTTCTACAAAAACCTGATCGCCAATTTGAGTTTCATTTCCTTCTCCAAAAAGAATCGGGCCTTGAGCATAAATGATCGCTATTTTATCGCGAACTCCTTTTTTGTGTTCAGCGTTTCCTGCCAAAATATCATTATAATCTACCAGCTTGAGTTTATCCTTTTCTGATAAACCCAGTTTATTTTTCAATAGTTCAACATATTCACTCTTATAGGTGATTTGGTCTATCAGGCCTACCTTGAGGGCATTGCCAACAAGATTTGCCTTGAGGTCAGTAGCAATTGCATCAAGTTCAGTAACTGATATTTTGCGTGCTTCGGCAATTTCTGAACCGATAGTTTCCCAAAGAGAGGCAATTAAAGAACCGATTTGTTCTCGATTGGCTTCACTCATAGAGTTAGATAAATAGGGCTCTACTGCACTCTTATATTTACCATGACGAATTACTTCCATTTTAAAGCCGTACTCATCTTCAAAATCTTTGAAATATAAAACTTCTGATGCCAGTCCTTTGAGTTCAACGCCTCCGTTTGGATTAACAAAAATAGAATCCGCAACGGATGCCAAATAGTACCCTTTTTGAGTGAAAAAATCAGCATAAGCCGATACAAACTTCCCACTATCTTTAAAGGAAAGTAATGCATCTCGAAGTGTTTTGGTTTGCGCCCATCCGGCCACGAGATAATCACTTCGTAAATGAATTCCTTTGATTTTATCGTTTGTTTTAGCCAAATCAATCGCAGTAACAAGATCGATCAATTGAATGCTTTCTGCATCCAAGCCTAAACTGACCTGAAAGTCTTGACTTCCTGGAACATTGTCCATTATGGGTAAGTTTAATTTCAAAGAAAGAACACTGTTGTCTTGAATCATTGCAGCAGAACTGTCAGCCGAATTCACAACACTGGCGATTCCGGCGATTAACATAAATAAGATAATACCCCCTAAAAAAAGGGCAGTGAGCGTTCCTAAAACGGATGCGAAAAATGTACGTAAGAAATTCATTGGAGCTATTTTTTTTACAAATATAAGATAAACTGATAGATGAAGACAGAAGTGTTTATGTTTTTAAATTGCGAGTAACAACTTCATTTTTAGCACAAAACACTTATATTTACGATCTCCAAATCAAGAAAATATGAAAAAAACAGTACTCTTTTTAGGCGTATTTCTATTTTTAACACAGTGTAAAGTCAATCAATTTACAGGTAAAAAAACCTTGCAGATTTACGGAAATAAGACTGTGCTTCCACAAGCTTTTAAAGCATATGACGATTTCATCACTACCAATAAAGTTATCCGAAACACTACAGCGAGTGATCAAATACAACATGTTGGCAAGAAAATAACCCGTGCAGCAGAAGCTTATTTTGAGTACAAACAAAACCTTAGCTATCTCGATGATTATGCATGGGAATATAACTTAGTAGAAGATAAAGCAATCAATGCATGGTGTATGCCGGGTGGGAAAATAGTATTCTATACTGGAATTATGGATATTGCAAAGTCCGAAGCAGGTATTGCTGCCATAATGGGACACGAAGTTGCACACGCACTTGCAAATCATGGAGCCCAGCGTATGAGCGCAGGGACAATTCAACAAGGTCTGGGCATTTTGGGAGCAAAACTTCTAGAAAACGAGCCTGAAAAAAAGAGGGATTTGTTTCTAAAAGCATACGGAATCGGATCTAATGTAGCTGGGATTTTACCCTTCAGCAGAGGGCATGAAAACGAGGCTGACATCATCGGGATGCAACTGATGGCAATAGCGGGTTATGACCCTGCAGAGGCCGCTTCTTTATGGGAACGCATGCAAGCACAAAGCCCAAATTCTAAAACCCCACAAATTTTGAGTACGCACCCTTCTCATCAAACTCGAATTTCTAATTTACGCAAAAATGCTCCTCAGGCTTTAGCGCAAGCGCAACAAATTAAAGACTCCCTGAATCAATAAGTGATTCAAGAGTTGCACCCTTGCTTTTTTTTGTCTTTTTTTGACTCAAAAAAGAACCATGGTTTACATTGCGTTGGGCAGTAATATAGGAAACCGATTCGCTCTACTCCAAGAGGCAGTGTTCTGTATTGGTTCTCGAATTGGTACTATCTTATCAGTTTCTAAAGTTTACGAAACGCCCGCTTGGGGTTTTGAAAGCGAGGCGTTCTTAAATGCCTGTATTAAAATTGAAACAGAACAAACTGCATTAGATGTTCTCGATACTCTTTTAATCATTGAAAAAGAATTGGGAAGGGATCGCAATCTTAGTGAAGGCTATCAGGCACGACCAATCGATTTGGATATGCTGTTGTTTAATAATGAAATTATTTCACACGAACGTTTGCAGGTGCCGCATCCAAGAATGGAATTAAGACAATTTGTTTTGACTCCTTTAGCAGATATTGCCGCAAAAACGGTACACCCACAACTGAAGAAGAACATAGAAGAACTTCAACAAAAATGCGAAGACAATTCTGTTTTGAGTATTTGGAACGAACCGTTGAAGTTTTAAATCTATCGTATCTTCTGAAAAAAGTCCCAGGCTACCACACCAGCAGTTACAGCTATATTGAGAGAATGCTTTGCTCCTTCTTGAGGGATTTCGATTACACCATGCGATGCATCGATCACTTCCTGAGCCACGCCTTTAACTTCATTTCCCAAAACAAAGGCATGAGTTCGCTTGGGTTCCGGTTGAAAGTCATTCAAAAAAACAGCCTGTTCAGCTTGTTCAATAGACCAAACCGCAACATCCTCTTGTTTGAGTCGGAGAACCAAATCAAGGGTGTTTTCTACATACTCCCATGCAACAGATTCAGTTGCTCCGAGTGCCGTCTTTTGAATGTCCTTGTGAGGCGGTTGGGCCGTTATCCCACAGAGATAAATTTTTTGAAGTAAAAAAGCATCTGAAGTTCTAAAGACCGATCCAATATTATTTAAACTTCTGATAT
The DNA here is from genome assembly GCA_003023645.1 of Candidatus Arcticimaribacter sp. GTDB lineage: Bacteria > Bacteroidota > Bacteroidia > Flavobacteriales > Flavobacteriaceae > Arcticimaribacter. The sequence goes on from PXYQ01000020.1 coordinate 7,907, forward strand.
TGTCTAAGACTAAAATCAAGGGTGTTTTAGTTGCTGCTTGAGCTTCTTCTATGGACTTTCGACCGAGTTCTATGTTTTTTAATTTTCTATGTTTCACAGGTCAAAAATAAGGAAGTATTCATTAGCGTTTTATAAAATTCAAATAATGGTTACATTCGCATAAATCATAAAGAAAACATCCCTTGGCAAAATCAGCTAAAGAAACTCCCTTAATGAAGCAGTACAACCAAATCAAGGCGAAATATCCTGATGCCTTGTTGTTGTTTCGTGTAGGCGACTTTTATGAAACTTTTGGCTCAGACGCCATCAAAGCAGCAAAAATACTAGGTATTATACAAACCAAACGTGGCGCTGGAAGTAGTAGTGAAATAGAATTAGCTGGTTTTCCGCATCATTCCCTCAATACGTATTTACCAAAGTTGGTAAAGGCAGGATGCAGAGTCGCTATCTGTGATCAACTGGAAGATCCCAAAATGACCAAGACCATCGTAAAACGTGGTGTTACCGAATTGGTTACACCCGGAGTAGCTTTGAACGATGATGTATTAGAACAAAAAAAGAATAATTACCTCGCCGCCGTTCATCCCGGAAAAAACCATTGGGGTGTTTCTTTCCTCGATATTTCTACTGGAGATTTTATGACCAGCGAAGGGTCGGTTGATCATGTAGATCAGTTACTACAAAAATTCAACCCAAGCGAAGTATTGGTTTCTAAACCTAAGAAAGGTTTTTTTGCTGAGCATTTTGGAACACATCATGCTGCTTTTTATATGGAAGACTGGGTTTTTCAAACAGAATTCTGTACAGAGCTTTTGACACAACATTTTCAAACTAAATCTTTGAAAGGTTTTGGCGTCGAAGGTTTAGAATTAGGCACCATAACTGCAGGTGTAATTTTACACTACTTAGCAGAAACACAACACAAACAATTACAACATATTCACGCGGTACAAGCCATCAGTTCAGAAGACTATGTCGGAATCGATCGTTTTACTGCTCGAAATCTAGAACTTTTATATCCCAACTCAAGAGAGGGTGTTTCTTTAATCGATGTTATCGATTTCACTTCCACCGCCATGGGTGGGCGTATGCTCAGACACTGGGTAAGCTTCCCGCTAAAGTCAGTCCGTAAAATACAAGATCGACATAAGGCGATAGATGCCTTCATCAATCAAGAAAAAATAAAAGAAGAAGCTGTTTTACGTCTCAAGAATATTGGAGACATTGAACGCTTGATGTCTAAGATTGCAACCCAAAAAGTTGCTCCTAGAGAATTGATCCAATTAAAAAACTCCCTTCTGGAGCTCGTTCCATTGAAAGCAGCTTTAGTCGATTCTTCTGAAAAGGTTCTCCAGAGTCTTGGTTTAGGGCTTCACAATTGCGATGAGCTGATCGAGACCCTTCGATCTACATTAAGAGAAGAAGCTCCAGTAAGCACCACCAAAGGTGACTTTATAGCCGATGGGTTTTCGGAAGAATTGGATGAATTGAGGAATCTCCGTAAGTCTGGGAAAGATCATCTGGATCGAATGGTTGAGCAAGAAACAGAGCGTACAGGAATAAGCTCCTTGAAAATCGCTTTTAACAATGTTTTTGGGTATTATATTGAGGTTCGCAACACCCATAAAGACAAGGTGCCCGAAGAATGGATTCGGAAGCAAACCTTAGTAAATGCGGAGCGTTATATTACGGAAGAATTGAAAGATTATGAAGTCAAGATTCTTGGAGCACAGGATCGGATTCAGACCTTGGAACTTACTTATTATGCCGAGCTCCTTAAAAACATTCAGAATACACTGGGCGTATTAAAACAAAATGCAATTCAGATTGCAACTTTGGACTGTTTAGTAGGCTTTACGCTTCTAGCCCAAAAGCACAATTACAATTGTCCGCAGCTGATCGAAGGAACCGACTTGATTATTAAAGAAGGGCGTCACCCCGTTATTGAAAATCAATTGGCCGTAGGCGAATCCTATATCGCCAATGACGTATCCTTGAATCGAGAAGAGCAGCAAATCATTATGATTACCGGTCCCAATATGTCCGGGAAATCGGCTTTGTTACGTCAAACTGCCTTGATTGTTATCCTAGCGCAAATCGGAAGTTTTGTACCCGCTCAAGAGGTTTCTATGGGTATTGTGGACAAGATATTTACTCGTGTAGGGGCGAGTGATAATATATCCTTGGGCGAATCGACCTTTATGGTAGAAATGAACGAATCGGCTGCAATTTTAAATAATATTACCGAAAACAGTTTGGTTCTTTTAGATGAAATTGGGAGAGGTACTAGTACTTACGACGGTATATCAATTGCATGGGCTATTGCCGAATATCTGCATCAGCATCCGGCACAACCCAAGACGCTTTTCGCAACCCACTACCACGAATTGAATGAGATGACCCAAAGTTTTGAGCGCATCAAAAACTTTAATGTTTCGGTAAAAGAACTCAAAGACAGTGTACTCTTTTTACGGAAACTTGCTCCTGGCGGAAGTGCGCATAGTTTTGGAATCCATGTGGCTAAAATGGCCGGAATGCCAAAGACAGTATTGGCTACTGCAGAACGAAAGTTAAAGTTTCTGGAACAATCACACCAAGAAGAAGACCGAAAAGAAGCTTTAAAAAAGAGTACACAAGACCTCCAACTGAGTTTTATCAATTTAGACGATCCCCTCTTAGAAGCTCTGCGTGAGGAAATTAAAAACTTGGATATTGATACGCTAACACCCGTTGAAGCCTTGATGAAACTCAACGATATTAAGCGTCGTTTGAAGGGATAAATATTTTCATTTTTTCTAAATAAAAGCTTGAACTTTTCTTGAATTTTATATTACATTTGCACCTCTACTGCGAAAGTAGCTCAGGGGTAGAGCATCACCTTGCCAAGGTGGGGGTCGCGGGTTCAAATCCCGTCTTTCGCTCTACTATCAAAGTAAACGCTCGAGTGGTGGAATTGGTAGACACGTTGGACTTAAAATCCAATGACCATTGCGGTCGTGCGGGTTCAAGTCCCGCCTCGAGTACAAGAGCCCTTGTTAATCAATTGATTTTCAAGGGTTTTTTATTTAATACCCTTTTTTTTGTACGATTTATGTACGGTACAAGGGAGTTAATCAATGAAACCCCAAAAAAATAGAACCTAATGTAATCCCATATCATCACTGACCTAAGACAAGATAGCTGTGCTGTTGTTTTAGGGGATGTTTGTTTAGGAAATCTGTGGATACTTGAAGGGAAATAATCATCTCCGCTGTCCCATCCCTAAGGATTGGGACACTGGGACACAATAAAAGCCAAAAGTTTCCAAACATTCTTTGATTTCTAAACATGGTGTGGGGTTTTTAGAATCGTTTTCAGATTAGACACTAGTTCTTGTAGTTAGTATATAACCCCAAACCTTAGTATTTAAGACACTACAAACATCGCACCCTAATTATCCTATCTAATGTGATGACAGAAAAAGTATTAGAGATTTATAAAGTAGGTGGTTGTCCTTAGGTGTTGATTGGCATTGGGGGGGTGTAATCACTTGTGATAAGTATGTGATTAAAATTGTTTATGAAAAAACTTATTCGAGTAATATTATAGTTTGATATTCCAATAGAGTTATCTACTAAAACAATAAAAGGGTTATACTATTATAGAGTTTAGCCGTTTTACTATTTTTGAATATGTCAAAAAGAATTTTATATCCACTTTTTTTATTATTAATTCCATTAATTGGAATGGCAATCACTGATGAAATTAACTGGACTCTATTTGATTTCATTATAATGGGTTCTCTACTAATTTTCCTTAGTATTGGAATTAATTTTGTCAGTAATCGTACCAAGAATTTAAAAAATCGAGGTCTATATATTGGAATATTGGTTTTAATATTTACGTTTATATGGGCAGAATTGGCAGTAGGTATCTTTGGAATTCCATTTGCAGGTAGTTAAATAAAAAATCGATTCAGTGTCTGGCAAGGAGAAGTATTTATCACTCCTGAAAAAAAAGAACGAATTTAATAACGTGCAAGAAGAAACCGAATAGTTCTCATCCTTAATACTCCTCTAAAAATCGCAGTATCTCTAGCTCAGACCAGTAGTATTTGCCTGTAGACACAAAACCCACATGTCCGCCATAGCGTGGCGTAATTAAGCTAAAATGGGGATTTTCTTGGGCTTCAGCATTCGGAAAACAAGACTCAGACAAAAAAGGATCGTCTAGGGCATTGATGAGCAACGTAGGTCGAGAGATCGATTTAAGAAAAGGCTTACTACTTGCTTTGGCATAATAATCTTGTGCGTCTTTAAAACCGTTTAAGGCTGCTGTAAAATACTCATCAAAATCAATGAGTTTTTTAACCTTTTTAAGCCGTTCAATGGGCACTTGATCGGGAAATTGCTGGTGTTTGAGGTGGACCTTGATCGATAGGGTACGTAAAAACCGCCAAGTGTACAAGCGATTCTCTAAGTCCTGTAGCTTAATGGACGAACCATGCAAGTCCACCGGGACAGAGATAGCTACACTGGCCTTTATTTTTGGATGCAAAGGATAAATCCCATCGCCATTGTATTTTAAGACTAGGTTTCCACCTAGACTAAAGCCCACTAAATACACTGCATTATAATCAGGGAGTACGGTGTTGATAACGGCGTGGAGATCCTCCGTTCGCCCACTGTGGTAGGTAATCAATTGGCGGTTAATTTCTCCGCTGCAAAAACGGTAGTTCATGGCCGCCACGGCATAGCCGTTTTTGGCCAACAAAGCCGCTGTAGCTTGAATGTATTTGGAATCACTACTGCCCTCTAGTCCATGGCAAAGGATAACGATTTTGTCACTCCCATTTTCGAGTAAGTCAATGTCTAAAAAATCATCATCTGGGGTTGTAATCCGTTTACGCTTAAACCGTAACGGCTTCGTTTTTCGAAACAAGGAGCTATACATCGTATTGATGTGCCCATTTTTAAAGAAAAAGGATGGCGTGTAGTCGTTTGCTGGCATGGATATGTATGGTTTGTTTTATGCCATCAAACCGAGTATAGGTCTTGGCTAAATCAATGTGTCAAATATAGCTATTATCGGAAATTAAGCAGCATAGAATTATAACCATCTTGAACCCCTTGAATGATTAAATTCTTATCCAATTTCAAAGATTCAATGTCATCTATTTCATTAAATTCTCGCATATTGGAATTTCCCCACAAACTGAACTCAATAATTATTGGCGTTAAACGAATCCCTTTTTCCGTTAACAAATAAATATTTTCTTTTTTGTTATCTGGTACTTTCGTTTTGAAAATCAGTTTATATGACTCTAACAATTTTAATCGTGAAGATAAAATGCTTGGTGCAATCTTTTCATCTGAAGCAGAAATTTCCTTGAAAGTCTTTTTGTGCTTAACAAGCATGTCTCTAATGATTAACAAAGACCATTTATCCCCTACAACATCTAATGTAGATGAGATTGGACAGCCAGAGCGAAATTCTTTTTTCATTTTTTTTACAAATTATTACTATTAATTCGAAAGCAATAATTATTTTTGCTTTCAATTCAATAGTAAAAATACAAAAATTAAATAGATATTATGATAGCAGGACATTTTACAACGGCATTAATAGCAAAACAAAAATTCCCAAAAGGAACGTTACTTTATTTTTTAATTATTTCTCAATTACAAGATTTTTTATGGTTTACCTTTCATTATTTGGGTCTTGAACCAACCAATCCGAGTGATGCATTTGATGCCACTTTAAATAATATGGCAGTAGATATGTTATACAGCCACGATTTATTACCACAATTATTTTGGTTGGCAATTGTTTTCTTACTCGGGAAACTGCTATTCAAAAACACCAAAATAGGTTTAGTTAGTATGGCTTTAGTATCAATTCATTTTGTTTTAGATTTCTTTTCAGGTCATGTACACCATATTTTTGGAGCAGACACATTGGAAGCTGGTCTTGGATTGTACGCATCTAATCCTTATTTAGCCATTTTAATTGAAGTCTTATTTAGTATTGGTGCTATGTGGTATTTCTTTAGAGAAGAAGCAAAAAAAGGAATTATTAGAACTACAAAAAATAGAATTGGAATTATTTCTGTTTTCGCTTATGGAATTATTTTTATACTACTCATTGCCACAAAATCTTTTAGAACGTTATTTGGTATTCCTGAATTTGATTTAGGATTTAACACCAATATACCTACGATCATTTTTACATACGGAGCAATGCTTTATTGCTTAAATTATTTAGTGCCAAAGTTTACTCTTGGCACTAAACAATAAGCTAGTGGTTACAGGGATATTAAATTTTGTTAAGGAATTAAAAATTCGGAATGAGTCCTTATTTTATTTTGGTTTGTTGTGCTTATCTCTTTCAATACTATTCATCGTTTTAACCAAACTTACAACTACCCAAGTTCACGGAGTAAACGCTTGGTTTAAGCCCTTTAAATTTGCAGTTTCAATAGGAATATTTGCTATGTCAATGGCTTGGTATTGTCATTATTTGTCAAATTTCAATCCAACAGCTTTCAATTGTACCTTAATCTTTTTATTTGGTTTTGAACTTATTTATATAGCTTTTCAAGCCTCTAAAGGACAATTATCACACTTCAACCTTGATACACCACGCTCTGCTATATTATATTCGTTAATGGGTTTAGCGGCCGTATTGGTTACACTCTATACTGCACATATTGGCTTTCTCTTTTTTACACAGTCTTTTCCAAATTTACCAAGTCATTATATTTGGGCTATCCGTATGGGTATACTAATTTTTGTTGTTTTTTCATTTGAAGGAGCTTTAATGAGTTCAAAGTTGAGCCATAGCGTTGGTGCAATAAATGATAACTCGAATTGGTGGGTTATTGGTTGGAGCAAAACTGTAGGCGATTTAAGAGTTTCACACTTTATAGGAATGCACGCTTTACAACTACTCCCATTTCTTTCTTTTTATATCTTTAAAAATACAAAAGCGACTATCATTATTTCATTGCTTTACGCAGTTCTCGCTACCACAACATTAGTTCAAGCATTAAAAGGAAAACCTATTTTTCAAAATACTAAAACAACTAAAATAGAGGAATAAAAACGGCATACGAAAAGGTGTATATTGATTTGCTTGGTTAGAGCCAACTTCATTTATCTACATTCAATCTTTTGGTTGCAACGCTAATTAATAGGAAATTATCAGCTGTAAATTTTAGGAACACCTTAATTTATGAGTTCAATCTAACTACAGGTATATATAAACTCCCTGCGGGAAATAGAGAAGCTCGATATTTCAATAGAGATCTCTACTCAATTTTTTTTATTACCAATACTTCTAGTTTAAAGTTCGCCTTTTTTTAGTTGTTCAATGGCATAGTTCGCAGCACGAGCAGAAATAGCCATAAAGGTTAAAGAAGGATTTTGAGTTGAAGTGGATGTCATACAAGCGCCATCAGTCACAAAAACATTTTTACAGTGATGCATTTGATTCCAGGCATTCAACATCGATGTCTTGGGATCTTTACCCATACGAACACCTCCCATTTCATGAATATCGTTCCCAGGTGTCCGATTGTTATCCTGCGTTTGAATGTTTATAAAACCTGCTTTGGTATACATATCGGTAAATTCATCGAAAAAATCATTCAACATTTTTTCATCATTGTCATCGTAATCAACATCGACATTCAATTGAGGAATTCCCCATTGATCAACTTTTTCTGTATCCAGAGTCACCTGATTACTTTCCTTCGGAATGGTTTCACCCATCATATGAGAATTGACATTCCACAGTCCTGTTTCTTTAGTTTTAAGCAAATCATTTTTGAGATACATCCCAATGTCATCGCTTTTAATTTCACGAATTGGTTGTGCTCCAAAGCCTGCAGCATAGCCTCTTAAAAAATCTGTTTCCTGACGATAAACATTTCTAAACCTTGGAATATAATGCGATGTAGGTTTAGCTCCCTCTGTAGTAAAGTTGGCATGTCCTTCATGCTGGGCATTAATCACTCCTCGGTAGTTGTGAAAAGCAATATACTTCCCAAGGACACCACTGTCATTGCCTAGTCCATTTGGAAAGCGTTTTGATTTTGAATTCATCAAAATCAAATTTGTGTTCAGTGTTGCTGCGGTCACAAAAATAACTTTAGCAAAATACTCGGTTGTTTCCTTGGTAATAGCATCCACTACTCGGACACCTACAGCCTTTTGCTTGTCCTCATCGTAGATGATCGAATGCACAACCGAATTTGGGCGAAGTGTCATGTTGCCTGTTTTTAACGCCCAAGGAATCAATGTTGAATTTACATTAAAGTAGCCCCCAAGAGGGCAACCTCGCTGACAAACTCTTCGACTCAAGCATACGGCTCTCCCTTGTTCAATAAAAATGGGTTTGCTTTCCGATAAATGTGCACAACGTCCATATATCACATGACGGTCGTCGTAATGTGCTTTCATTTTTTGACTAAAATAATCCTCAACACAATTGGTTTCCCATGGTTTTAAGAAATCCCCGTCCGGTAAAATATCCAAACCATCTTTGTTTCCACTTACTCCAACAAAACGTTCAACATAGGTATACCAGTCTGCAAGGTCATTATAACCAATGGGCCATTCGATAGCAAAACCATCACGAGCGGGTCCTTCAAAATCATATGTACTCCAGCGTTGCACTTGTCGAGCCCACATAATGGACTTCCCGCCTACTTGATAACCACGAATCCATTGGAATGGTTTTTTCTGAACATATTCGTGTTCCTTGTCTTTTACGAAAAAATGCTTTGCATCCTCACGAAAGGCATAACAACTACTCGCAACAGGATTGTCCGAAATCTCTTTAGCAGTCAACTGGCCACGATTTTTAAACTCCCAAGGCTGCATGTTGGTCGTAGGATAATCTTTTAAATGCTCCACATTGGGACCTCGTTCCAATAACAGCGTCTTAAAACCTTGTTCGCTAAACTCTTTTGCTGCCCAGCCTCCAGCCATTCCTGCGCCAACAACAATGGTGTCAAATGTATTTGTGTTTTCTGTCATTATCAATATAATTAAACGGAAACGCAGCCATTATAGCGTCCCGGCATAAATTCAAAGTTTAAATACTTTTTCATGTAATTTTCTGAGGTCGTAAAATGACGCAACGAATGTCTTTTAATTGTGCTGACAAAAAAGCTTTTCTCATCACTACAATCTATGGTTTTGCCAATACATGCCAACTGATCCACTTCTACAAGGTCCTCAAACGAAGCCCCATAAGTCGCCGTCACATGTCTCCTAAACGCTGTCATTCCAAATAAATAATCTGAAATCTCTTGAGAGTCAAAGCCATCGTTAACCCGCGTTAAGACAAAGTCTAAACGAGATTCCATTGTCGGGAAACTTTCAGGGTCTTCGGGCAAAATTAAATTAGAAAGTAAATTAATCAAGTTGCGATCGGATATTGCAATCGGAAGATTGTTATAGACAGTAATTTCTGATTGAGTAGAACAATAGTATGGCAACATTGCAATTCCTCCGCTGACCCAGGCTATTTTCTGAAGAGCACTTCTCCTTTTCATAATTTCATAGTTATCATTATTTACATCCTTCAAATTATAAAAAAATATCGCCTTAATAGACAAAGAAGTCATTTTTAAATAAAAAAAACAGAAAAAGTGTAAGCGTTATCAATAGAATCGGTGGTGAAATAGTATTTTAGAAATCCGCCCTTTTCCTGCCGCATATGCAATTGAATCGTTTAAAAAACGAATGGTATAAAAACCTTCATCACTTAAGTGCTTCCAAGTCAAACCAGAATCTGAGGAAAAATCTACACCTGAAAATCCAACAGCAACTAATTTTTCTCCGTTGCTATTAGGTATATATTGAACACAACTTCTATAACCCGGGCTTTGGCCGTTAGCTACAGTGCTCCATGTTTTACCTGCGTCTGTAGTCCGTATTTTATTTAAACTGTCTCGTTTAGGTTTTGTGTAATCACCCCCTATCGCATAACCCTTTTTTTTATCATAAAAGGCTATACTGAAGATTCCTGTAGTTGATTCACCTTGTATAATAGGTGTTTCTGTTATGTCCCAACTACGTCCTTTATCACTTGAGAAATAGACCCTACTATTTAACCCTCCGCTGGCTATCCAAGTATCGTTTTCAATAATAGCAATATTGGAATCACTTGCGGCAAAAAAACCTTCGCCTTCCTTGATGTCACTAAAAACTGAACAATCGAGCTTAGTCCAGGAGTCTCCTCCATCTCGAGTAATCAAAATGCTGATACAGTTGTCTGTGAAATCACCTACCGCTATTCCCTCTTTGTTGTTCCAAAACTCCATAGAATCATAAAACACTTTGGGGTGAGACTCCGTGTAAACAACCTTACCGTTTTTAAATAACAACGCAGGGTTTGCAATTGACATTGCAAACACATCCGTATCTGTTATAGCCAAGGATCTAAAATTCGGAATAAGAGAATCTATAGACGAACGATATTGCTCTTGCTTTATTTGCTTGGGCGTGTCAGCTTCAAATGAATATATCATCCCAGTGGAACTAGCGCCGTAAATCGTATTGTTTTTGATTTCGAGGGCTCTGATGTTTATAGTAGAATCCAGTAATACAGGATTGATTTTTAGACTAAAGGGTTGCGTTTTATTTAACTTAGAATCGCTACAACTAGCCAATAAAATAAATAGATTGATGAAAAGAAAGAGTTTAAACAGCGTTGATTTATAAAACATACATGTGATAATTAAACTTAAAATTAAGACATTTAGTCTTTTTGATCCTCCTATTCAAAAACAATTACATACCAATAACAATTCTGTAATACTAATTATCATCTTGTATACGGTCTTCTTCTTGAGTTGAATTTCTGTCAGTTTTGCTTTTACCAAATTTTGATCCAAAATTATAAGCCAGCCTAAGTTGAACGTTTTGTCTTGAACCATTACTTTCCAATGAAGCGTTAACATTTCCATAATCAATAACCCCGACAAAACCTCTATTCAACACTTTACTGAATCCTAAATTCACTTTTAACTGATCATCCAAAAACTTTTTTCCAAAAGAAAAATCCAAGTCGGCAAACCAATCAACTTCAACGCCTTCTTCTAAAGCACCAGTCCCATAGCTTCCAGTCACCTCAAAATTAATTTCGTAGGGCAACTCATAGCTTGCTTGAGTAAACCAAATCAAACTCCATTTATTGAGATCAATCGAATGGGTTGAAGATTCATAATCGGTATTGATTACAATAAAGCCGGTGAAGCCTTCAACTCCTTTAATAAAACTCAATGGCCCAAATAATCTAAAGTTCCAGTTTGCATTATTTTCAACATTCACCTCCATTTGTCGGATTTGAGCTGTAGCATCGTCCTGTTGGATTAATTCAAAAATTGCATCCTCCGTATCGCTATAACCAATGGCAAAAAACGGCTGCCCTTCGTAAGTTAAATTAAACTGGTATTTGTTGGTGTAAGAAGGTGTTAAGTTTGGGTTTCCTTGGCTTGCAGAATACGGATCTAAAAATTCTGCAAAGGAATTCAAACTCCCATACGATGGCCTTCTGATTCTGTAACTGTACGAGATGTTTGCGCCTAGTGCTTCAGAGATTTCTCTGCTAATCGATGCGCTGGGGAATATTTTTTTTATTGGCCGTTTTTTTACAGTTGACACTAGCGTTCCTTTTTTCATGAAAATGGAATTCCCATCCGTATTACTATCTTCATAACGAACGCCTCCTGAAAAGGACCATTTGCCAAAGGTAGCATTGGCTTTAGTATACAATGCCAAAATAGTTTCATCAATTAAAAACTGACTACTTTCATTTTCATTAAACTCAAACGTACTCCTTGTGTTTTCACTGAACGATTGCAGGTCATTGTCTGTACTTACATCTGCGTATCGTGTCCCTAAACTCAACGAAAGTTCGTCTGAAAAGGTTTTGGTGTAATCTATCCGGTAGGTTTTTATGGTGTACTTCCCTTCCTGATTATATTTTCTGTTTGTAAAAGGAATAGTGCTCCCAGCAACATCAGAAAGTGTGTTTGTGTTGTCGTTTTTAAAGTTTATATAATTAAAATCAACCAGCAGTTTGTCGGAGTCGCTTTTGTATTCATAATATGGATTGAAGTTGAAATCAAATCGATCTATTTCAAAGTTGTTTTCAGAGAACAAAACATTCGATGATGTAGGGTCGGAGATAAGGGTTTTACTCGATGCAATTCTATTGGAGGTTCTTGTATTGTAACGTCCACCGACTCCAATGATATTCTTGGTGTTGATGTAAAAATCTACATTTCCACTAATTCTAAGATTACTTGGGTTATAAGGTTCTATGGTAGCTTGGTCATAGGTTTCGTCTCCAACCGTTCGTACCAAAAACAAGTCGTCTCTCCAAGTAGGTCTCGAGTGATTTATACTTCCTTGCCAATTGAGTTTGTTTTTATAACTCGCAATCGAAAAACCTGTTCCGTATTCAAATCCCTGGTCTTCACCAACCCAGGTATTCAGGTTTCCATGAGTACCCAAGCGAACATTTTTCTTTAAAATAATATTGATGATTGCTCCCGAACCCGATGCTTCATACTCAGCTCCTGGTTGCTCTACCACCTCTATTTTTGCAATATTATCTGCTGGAAAATCTCGAAGCAAGGTTTGAACATCCATATACTCGGTAGTTTTCCCGTTGATGAGGATTCTAACGCCTCTGTTTCCTGCAATGGAAATTCCGTTGTTCGTGACCAAAACTCCAGGAACTTTTCGCATAACGTCCTGTAAACTCGTATTAATCATTTCAGAATTCTCCAAGTCTACAACCAGCTTTTCCGCTGTTTGTCGAATAATTGGGCGTTTGCTTTTTACAACTACTTCATTTAAACTCTGAGCTTCTTCTTCTAAAGCAAAATCAGTGTTTTTATTCTGTGTCAACTCAAACTCTTCTGTTTTTTTAACCTTAAACCCTAAAACGGAAACTTCAATCGAATAGGTTCCGTTTTTAATATTTTCAAAAACATATGCGCCATCGTCATCAGAAACTACACCTTCAACAAACGTTTCATTTCCTTTTTGTTGGAGAACTATATTGGCAAACGGAAGTGGGGTGTTAAAGTCATCTGTGACCTTCCCACTGATTGTGCTTTGAGCAATTATGGGAGTTATTACAAACAATAATAGAATAGATGTTATGCTGTTTTTCATTTGGAGAATTCTTGTCATATACACAAGACGTAATAAGGAATGAAATGTTACACTATTAAAATAAATAACATATTAACGTCATTACTAAATGAAGTGAAAATATATAAAGGAAATAGTCTGAAACAATACATTTTTATAAGCTAACAGCATACGACTGCAATACTGCTAAAGATGCATATTGCAATGTTTTTTCATGGGTTGCTTCTAAAATAATGTTCGGAGCCTTCCCCACTTTTTCAGCTTCTAACCAACGTGAAATACACAAGCACCATTTATCTCCGGGTTTCAATCCTGGGAATTGCCATTGAGGTACGGCTGTCATTAAATCATTGCCTCTTGAAGCAGAGTAATCTAAAAATTCTTGGGTTACCACTGCGCAAACGGTGTGTGTACCGGTATCCTGAGAAATTGTTTTACAAAATCCGTCTCTAAAATAACCTGTAACAGGATCTGTACAGCAGGGTATAAGGGGTGATCCAAAAACATTTCGTTCCATTTATAAAAATATTAAATTCAGACTGCTTCAATGCTTTTGAATTTCAATCAAATCTACGGACAATTGTATTGTGCAACAATCTCTCCATCTGTTTTTCTAACTTCAATGATCTTATCGAAGTCACGAAGCTTTATATAGGCAAATCCTGCAGTTCCAAACACATAAGAATGCGGAAAAGAGTACTTGTTATTATAAATAAGATAATCGCCAACTATTGGTTCGAGGTTTGCGCCAGAATGATAGGCTATGTTATAATACTCAACTGTCGAACGAGAACACAAATATTCCTCTTTTTCGATCTCAATGCTGCTAGAAACAACCGAAGATTTAAAATTATTCCCAACATACACTGGCCAGGGGCAGCCATTTAACGCAGCTACACCAAAGGCGTATGGGCAAGCGTCAACTGCATTTAAAAAGCCGTCAAAGTCAAAATCTACTGGATCTAAGCATGGATTTACATAAGCTTCTACCTGCAAAAATGCGTCGATGCTTCCTGGACCACCACCTCCGTTTTGATTTCCAAACTCGAGAGCAAAACCTGCTTCACAATCATAGGTAAAACTAGAACTCAACACCCAATCGACTACAGTTGTATCCATAAATAAAAGGGCATCTTCCCGAATTCCGCTGGTTGTTAGTATCATTAACTTGATCGAATTATTTACTATTTCCAACTTTGGAGTTCCCTCTGCAGACCAGGGGGTCCATGATCCACTTAAATTTGAATCGAATCTACCACCTGCTTGAAATTCAGGCATACCACTCCAATGACGTTGATCAAAATTAAGTAAGCGGGTTCCGTTTATTGAAAACTGAAGCCCATCATCGAACTGCCCTAAAGCTCCTAAACTGAGTTTTAATTCGCATCGTTCAAAAACATCACCGGCACCCAACGCTAAAGAAACGTTTACTGTCCTCAGAAAAACACCTCCAACAACTCCATTCCCAGTACCCGTTATGACCATATTGGGGGAAACTATCGGATACGTGCGTGAGGAAGTACTCGTGAAATCGCCCGTTACAATTAGTTGTGACGTATTACTGTCCTTGGTACACCCCAGTTGAGAATGGAGATAACAAGATGAACAGACGAGAATAAAAAAAATATAGTTTTTGATTTTTTAAAATTACTCAAAATATTCCTGCCCCAAAACGTTTATATGTTTTTCTGGTTTCTTTATGCAACTTAAATTTGCAGCCATAATTTAAAATTCATTTCTAAAACAGTACAAAAGATAATAAAATCATTGCATGTTTTTTCAAAATAATTATCGACCTTATACAATGCTTTATAAAAAATTCTTGCAGCTCTGTAAGGAGGTCATTTAAGACCACAACGGATTTAAAATAAGGCATCGTATGAAGCCAAAGTCATG
>PXYQ01000127.1 GCA_003023645.1 Candidatus Arcticimaribacter sp.
AGCTGAGGTTGCGACTATTAAAAATTCTTCTTCTGCTAATTTTGGTATTAAAGTGCGTTCCAATCCTACCATACCCCCAACAAAGGCGTTTACTACAAGTAATAATGTAAATTGCTTCCAGTTTTCCTTCAGCCCAAGGTGTGTTTTTTTAGTGTTCATTTTTATTTTTTTAAGAAATAGCGCAACGATTCGCACCGGCCTCTAATTCAATTAAGTCTACCCCATTGGCTTCCCCTTTTAAATTCAATTGTACTATTGCTTCATAATTAGGTGGAGTTTCTGGAATTTTTTTCAATAAGCTAGCAACAAAGCCATCTTCATTCAGTTGTAAAACAGCTACTTTATGTTTAATTTCCTGAAGCTTTTTGGAAATTAATAGCTCATCAAAAGGTACGGGATTACTTGTGTGTCCGGGGTATATATTCAATGTATCTTTAAGTGACATTATTTTTTTGAGTGATTGATACAACAGACTCGCTTTTTCTTTCGCAATTTCTTTAGTGGCTTTTAAATCGGGCCGCCCAACACCTTCTGTAAATAAGGTGTCACCTGTGAATAATGACTCATCATTAACGGAGTAAGAATAACTTTCATGAGTGTGTCCAGGCGTATGAATTGCTTCTAGAACAGCATCTCCAAAGCGAAGCATAGTTCCATCTTGGATAGGGTTAAACGGATATGCTATTGCTCTTTGTTTTGGTAAGTATAACGAAGCGCCAGAAATTTCAGCTAATTCCTTTCCTCTTGAAAAGTGATCAGCATGAATGTGTGTATCAATAACATATTTGATTTTCCAGTTTTTTTTATTTGCTATCGTGGAATATACAGCAGCGTCTAAAGAGGCATCAATTACAATTACTTCTCCTTTACTTTCTAAAAGATACGATAGACATCCTTTTCCCGTTCTGCGAATTTGCATGATTGTTGTTCCTAAACGATCTACTGTAGTTGCAGTGTTCCAGGCCGATGTCCACGCCCGCATTCCTCCATCTAAAGAATAGGCTTCAATTCCGTTCTTACGGAGTTGTTCCATTGCAATTAAACTTGTTTTCCCGGCTGCACAAACGGTAATTACGGGTGTGTTTTTAGGAATCAATGCTTCTGAAAACAAGTCTTTTTCGCCAGATTTTAATTGATCATATACATCAACAAAAATACTTCCAGGAATGATCCACTCTTCACGTTCTTCTTTCGGGCGAACATCTAAAATCTGAACAGGAATTTTATTTTCTAATAAAGCCCTGAGTTCTGTAACTGCAATGGTTTTTTTTAATTTCATTATGATAGGTTAATTTACAGGGAGTCCTTTGTGTTTCCACGCCAGAATTTCTTCTTCAAGTCGAATGGCGTTATATCCCTTTTCTTGAAGGAATTGAACTGCCTCGTCTGCGAAAAAGCAAAGCGGTCCACGACAATACACAACGATTTGTTGACTTTTAGTTAGTAGTTGTAAGTTTTCTTTTAAAGCGTCTATGGGTATGGAAACTGCATTTGCAATAGATTCTTTTTCAAACTCTTTTTTGGGACGAACGTCTAAAAAAGTAAGTTGATCAATTTTTTTGGTTTGTACGATTTCTTCCGCGGAAACAGATAGTACCTTATCATAATGTTCACACTTAAAATTTTTAAGAGCGCCTTTTATTTGATGATTATTTTGCAGGCTGAATTGTTGGAGCTCGTTCCACAACTTAAAGACTTTATTATTCGCTAAGGAATAGATGACATGATGACCCTCCTTTGAAGTTGCAAGAAGTTTTACTTTTTTTAGAACTTGTAAATGCTGTGATGCGTTTGCGGTAGAAATACCAATTTCCAATGCAATCTTCTCGACTGAATAAGTGTCTTGGCAAATTAAATTTAGGATTCTTAGCCTAAAAGGATTGGCTAGCGCTTTCCCAATATTTGCTATTTCTTGATAGACATCAGTTTTAACTTCTTGTTTATTCATTGCTAATTCAATTATTCAATAAATGTATTGAATAATTGAATTAATTCAAAAAAAACTGTTTAATTTTTTGGAGAAATATACTTTCTCTCCTCCCAAATATGAAAGAAGACTAATACAAATTGATATAAAAAGAATATAGGAATGGATAGCTTTCATCTGACTTACTTTGATTGAACTGTATGCTTTGTCACTAAAGGTAAGCAGTATTCGGTTAAGCATACATTGAAACTCAGCAGTAAATCCACTACTTATTAAAAAAATAAGTAAAACTATTTGAAATTAATAGTAATACTATTATATTTGCGCTTTAACATATGAAAAACCTGCAACTCCATATCGTAATCAGTCCAGATCTTTACACAAAGAATCCTGAGTCATCTGTGCTTGGACAAAAAATTGTATCCAAAAGTATCGAGATGATTGAAAGTTTAGGCTTTGAAGATTTTACCTTCAAAAAGCTAGGAATCGAAATTGGATCTAATGAAAGTTCGGTATATCGCTATTTTGAAAGTAAGCATGCGCTGCTGGTATATCTAATGAATTGGTACTGGAGTTGGATTGAATATAAGTTGGTTTTCGCAACTTTAAATGTTGCATCTGCTCCTGATAAACTCAATACCGCAATTACTATTTTAACAGAAGAGGTGACAGAAGACAATTCTTTTTCCTACATCAACGAAGTGATGCTCAATAAAATTATCATTGCCGAATCTTCAAAAGCATACCATACAAAAGCAGTAGATCAAGAAAACAAAAAAGGCTATTTCAAAACCTATAAAGATGTAGTAGAACGAGTAAGTTCGATTGTGTTGGAAATCAATCCGACTTATGAATTCCCACACATGCTGATTTCAACCGTAATCGAAGGAGCACATCATCAACGTTATTTTTCTAAGCATCTTCCATCCTTAACCGATGTAAGAGAAGGTGGGAATAATATTGTGCGTTTTTACACCGATGTTGTTTTTAAAACAATTGCAAACTAATGAGAAAAAATAAACATAAACTATTGCCCATATTTGGTTTGATGACTCTTTTCATAGTTGTTGGGTCAATGATAGTAGCACCTTTAGTATTTTCACTGGAAGACTTTAAAAGCACAGAACTTGTTTTAGAAGACACCAGTTTAGAGAAACAATCTAATGAAAAAGAGAGCCAAGAAGAAGAGGATACTAAGGATGAAAAAGAAGAGATATTTCTATTAAATTTTTCTCAATATAATTTGGCCTCGATCAAGAGTAATGCCATTTATAGTGCTCAAAATTATCTAATGAACTTTACACTTGAAACGCATATTCCACCGCCTGAACAAATCTAATTCCTCCTTTTTTTTGGTTTAAAAGCTACACATAGATTACTTCGTGTAGCACGATAGTTTAAAGCTTGTCCCATCTATTTAATATTCAATAGGTAACCAATCGGTTACTTCTTGTCTAACTCAATTACGTATAACAAATGAATAATTCAAATCCTTTTAAAAATTTTAAATCCGATATTCCTGCAAGTATCGTAGTTTTCTTTGTAGCAATTCCTCTTTGCTTGGGGATTGCATTGGCGAGTGGAGCGCCACTATTCTCTGGACTAATAGCAGGAATCATAGGGGGCGTTGTAGTAGGTTCCTTAAGTGGTTCTCCAACGGGTGTAAGTGGTCCAGCTGCTGGTTTGGCCGCCATTGTTTTGACAGCAATAGGTATACTCGGAAGTTTCGAAAACTTCCTACTAGCTGTTGTGCTTGGAGGTGTTATACAATTAATTTTTGGAATTCTTAAAGCAGGTGTTATTGGTTATTACTTTCCTTCTTCTGTAATTAAAGGAATGCTAACGGGAATCGGAATCATCATTATCTTAAAACAAATTCCACATTTCTTTGGATACAATTCAGCCCTAGAAGGAAATTTTGCTTTCTTCCACCTGGATGGAGAAAACACCTTTTCTGAAATTATTAATTCCCTTAATTTTATTAGCCCAGGTGCTACCTTGATTGCTGTCATCGCTATGTTTATCTTACTTTTATGGAGTAATGTATTGACTAAAAAAGGTAAAATTTTCCAACTCATACAAGGACCTTTGGTTGCTGTTGCTGGTGGAATTGTCTATTTCTTAGTAACTCAGGGTAATGCAACTTGGGGGATTTCACCTGATCTTTTAGTCCGCGTTCCA
This sequence comes from Candidatus Arcticimaribacter sp., assembly GCA_003023645.1. Lineage (GTDB taxonomy): Bacteria > Bacteroidota > Bacteroidia > Flavobacteriales > Flavobacteriaceae > Arcticimaribacter. The sequence goes on from PXYQ01000127.1 coordinate 4,109, forward strand.
GTACCTGAAGATGCTGCTTCTTTCTTTGGTCAGTTTAGCTTCCCAAACTACGGTGCAATAACCAACCCACAAGTTTGGATTACTGCCTTTACAATAGCCTTAGTTGCTAGTTTAGAAACCTTGTTGTGTGTTGAAGCAACAGATAAAATTGATCCTTACAAAAGAGTTACACCAACCAATCGAGAATTATTAGCCCAAGGAATTGGAAACATACTGTCGGGTATGATCGGTGGTCTTCCTGTAACACAGGTTATTGTTCGAAGCTCGGCAAATATTCAGTCGGGTGGAAAAACAAAAATGTCTGCTATTATTCATGGAGTATTATTGCTTATTTCAGTGATTCTGATCCCTACGCTGTTGAATAAGATCCCACTATCTGTTCTTGCAGCTATTCTCTTTATTGTTGGATATAAATTAGCAAAACCCTCCTTGTTTGTCTCCATGTATAAATTGGGTTGGAAACAATTTCTTCCCTTTACAGTTACAGTTACTGGAATTATTTTCACCGATCTTTTAATTGGTATAGCACTTGGTTTAATGGTTGGTATTGTAGTAATTTTGATCAAAAGCTTCCAAAACTCACATTTCTTGCATATAGAGGATAAAAGTAATGGCGTACATAAAATCAAAATGACCTTAGCAGAAGAAGTTACCTTTTTTAATAAAGGTGCAATTCTCAAAGAACTTGATAGTTTGCCCCGTGAAAGCTATTTAGAATTAGATGTTAGAAAAACACGTTATTTGGATAATGACATCATCGAAATTCTAGAA
>PXYQ01000128.1 GCA_003023645.1 Candidatus Arcticimaribacter sp.
AATAGAAAAAATATAGAATGAAGTAAACTCCTTTTTTTGTAAAAACAAACGACTGCTATTGGTACGCCTTTAGTTGCTTGTCCTAACCCATTACAATTTCATAAATAAATATAGTGTTGTGGTTTGATTGAAGGTTTATGAAAAGGAGTGCTTCATTTTTTTAAAGTAAATAAGTGCCTGAAAATTATCTAAAGAATATAGAATGATGTAAACTCTCTTTTTTGTAAAAACAAACGACAGCTATTGGTACGCCTTTAGTTGCTTGTCCTAACCCATTACAATTTCATAAATAAATATAGTGTTGTGGTTTGATTGAAGGTTTATAAAAGAGAGTGCTTCATTTTTTTAAAGCAATTGTTTCCATATAATTGCGCAGAAAAAATAAAGATAAATTATCGCTACTGAGAACTTTATAAAGACACCTCCAAGAAAACCAATTAATGATCCAAGGGCAGATTTTAATGCCTTTTTTTGGTTGTTGTCATGTAAAAGTTCTCCCACATAAGCTCCAAAAAATGGGCCAGCCAGAACACCAAAAGGGCCTAAGAATAACAAGCCAACAAGAAGACCAATGGAAGCTCCATATACGCCACTCTTGGTGCCGCCAAACTTTTTTGTTCCTAATGCTGGAATTATATAGTCCAATAAAAAAACAGCCAAAGCAATACCAAAAGTAATCCATAAGAAAGAAGGATTTTGCTCAACTTTACTGTGATAATGAAGTAGAAGAAGCCCCCCCCAACTTGTTAAAGGTCCTGGGAGTACAGGTAGAAAACTGCCAGCGATACCTAAGAGAATTAAAACAATGGAGAGTACCAGAAATAAGATGTCCATGAGGATACGAAGTTTGTTTATGAAACGTTTTATTTAAATGGGTAGAAATGTAAGACAAAAAGTAGTAATTTTAGTACTCCTTACAAATCTATTGACTCAAATGTTGAATTTTTAAATCATTTCAAATGAATTCTTTAGCTAAAACCTCTTCTATCTTGTTAATATTTACCCTTTTCCAAGGATGCGAATATTTCAATACAACTACCATATCACCGAAACAAGTTAAAGAGCAATCTCTTTGGAGTGAAAATGATCAAGCGCCTTCCTTTATGGAATGTGATGGACTTGAAGGCGACGAAAATATCGAATGTTTCAAGAATATGATTAATGAAAACTTAATGAGCATTTTGGCTGAGAATAACTTCACTTCAACGTCAATATTAAATGAAGAAGTTACCCTTACTCTTGAACTCGATACAGAAGGATATTTTTCTTTAGGCGAAGTTGAAGATAATGCTGACGTATTGACTAAAATTGAATCGCTTTCAGATATTTTACAAGAAGCGGTTTCATCTTTACCGCAAGCTCTTCCAGCTGTAAAAACAAATGTAGGTGTGAAAGTTAAAACTCAATTGACACTCCCAGTTAGAATAATAGCTTCACCTCAAGAGTAATGCATGAAAAAATAATTCTAGGAATTGACCCTGGGACAACTATAATGGGTTTTGGACTCATTAAAATTGTAAAAGGGGAAATGCAGTTCATGCAACTCAACGAACTGATCTTGTCTAAATACGACGATCATTATTTAAAACTCAAACATATTTTTAATCGAACCATTGAGCTAATAGACACCTATCATCCCGATGAAATAGCATTGGAAGCTCCTTTTTTTGGTAAAAATGTTCAATCCATGCTCAAGCTCGGAAGAGCGCAGGGAGTTGCAATGGCTGCTGGTTTATCACGTGAAATTCCGGTAACAGAATATTCTCCTAAGAAAATTAAGATGGCAATTACTGGAAATGGTAATGCCAGTAAAGAGCAAGTAGCGAAGATGCTGCAAAGTTTACTTGGTTTTAAAACCATGCCTAAGAATTTAGATTCAACAGACGGCTTGGCGGCGGCTGTATGCCACTTTTTTAATGGCGGAAAGAGTCAAGGAGAGAAACAATACACTGGCTGGAATGCCTTTGTTTCTCAAAATCCTGGAAAAATAAAAAGCTAACACCGTTCTATTTTATGGCAGCGATTTATTTCCATGTGCCTTTTTGTAAGCAAGCTTGTCATTATTGTAATTTTCATTTTTCAACATCTCTTAAGCATAAGAATCCCGTATTGGATGCTATGCTGTCTGAGTTAAAACTGAGAAAAGCGGAGTTGTCAGATAACGAAGAAATAAGAAGTATTTATTTTGGAGGAGGAACCCCTTCGTTGTTATCATCTGATGAGGTTAGCGTATTGATCAAAGAAGTTAAACTAAACTTCAATGTTGCAGTTGATGCTGAGATTACTTTAGAAATGAATCCAGATGATGATCGCCCCAACTATTTAGAAGAACTTAAAGTTGTTGGCGTAAACCGTCTCAGTGTTGGAATTCAATCTTTTCATGAAGAAGAATTAAAACTCATGAACCGCGCACATAATGCTCAGGAAGCTTTTGATGTGTTGAATAGAATTCAAGGACTTTATGATAATTTTTCTTTGGATTTGATCTTCGGGTTGCCAAACAGTACAACAGAATCTTGGCAGAAAAATGTTGAGTATGCTTTACAATTTAATCCTGCTCACATATCCAGTTACCTTTTAACAGTTGAACCAAAAACTGTTTTGAACCACCAAATTGATAATAAGCAAATCGAAGTTCTTGGAGAAGAAGATGTTTTGACACAATTTAACTTTCTAGTAGATCGATTGCAGGCTAAAGGATATGACCATTATGAGCTTTCAAGCTTTGGAAAGCCTGGATTTCGCTCGGTCAATAATACGGCCTATTGGAGTGAAAAACCATATTTAGGAATTGGTCCTTCTGCACACAGTTTTAATGGCGAAACACGTAGCTGGAACATTTCCAATAATGCTCAGTATCTTAAGGGAATATCGATAGGTAAGCCATTTATTGAGCGCGAAAAACTGAGTGTAACAGATCGTTATAACGAGTACATCATGATCGGATTGCGAATGCAAAACGGGATTTCTCTAGATTATATAGATAAAAACTTTGGTTCAGATTATAAAACACTTTTGATCAAAGGAGTCCAATCACAAGTCGCATCCCAAGTATTGTATTGGGATGGCGATTCACTTAAGGTTTCACGCAATGCCATGATGTTAGTCGATGGTCTTGCTTCTCATCTTTTTAAATTAAATGTTTAATTTTTGTTCTCATTAACTAGATCTACATAATGTTTGTAGAATAAAGGAATGGTTTCTATTCCTTTAAAGAAATTGAATAAACCAAAATGCTCGTTTGGAGAGTGAATTGCGTCACTGTCGAGACCAAATCCCATCAGTACGCTTTTAGTGCCTAAAACATCTTCGAATAATGGTACGATCGGGATACTACCTCCTCCTTTTTGAGGTATCGGGTCGGTTCCAAATGTTTCTGCGTATGCCTTATGAGCTGCTTGATATCCGATGTTGTCTGTTGGAGTAACATACGCCTGCCCCCCGTGATGTTTTATTATCTCAACGGAAACGCTTTCTGGCGCAATGCTTTTAAAATGTTTTGTAAAGAGATCACTGATAACCTCCCAGTCTTGGCCAGGGACTAAACGCATCGAAATTTTAGCATGGGCTTTACTTGCAATAACAGTTTTTGCGCCTTCGCCTGTATAGCCTCCCCAAATTCCGTTTACATCCAATGTTGGTCGGATGGAATTTCGTTCTAAAGTAGTGTATCCAGTTTCTCCATGAACTGCAGGAATTTTAATTTCATTTTTATAATCCTCTAAACTGAAAGGAGCTTTAGCCATTTCCGCTCGCTCTTCTTTACTACTATCTTCTACTCCTTCATAAAATCCAGGAATGGTAATGCGATTATTATCGTCGTGTAGTTGTGCAATCATTTGTGTTAAAATATTAATCGGATTGGCAACTGCACCTCCGTATAAGCCAGAGTGTAAATCTCGATTTGGACCCGTTATCACAACTTCCATATAACTCAACCCACGAAGGCCTGTTGTAATTGAGGGTTGTGTGTTGCTGATCATTCCAGTATCCGAAATGAGTATTACGTCGTTTGCAAGTTTTTCTTTATGCTCCTGAATAAAAAGCTCTAAATTATCACTTCCTACTTCTTCTTCTCCTTCAATCATGAACTTTACGTTGCAAGGAAGTTCACCATGAGTAACCATCATTTCTAATGCTTTGATGTGCATATACATTTGTCCTTTATCGTCACAAGCTCCTCGGGCAAATATGGCACCTTCTTGATGTAAATCTGTTTTCTTGATAATCGGTTCAAATGGTGGGCTATCCCAAAGCTCAACAGGATCTGGTGGTTGAACATCATAATGTCCATAAACCAATACCGTTGGTAAATTAGGATCTATAAGGCGTTCTCCATAAACAATAGGGTGGCCTTTAGTAGGGAATATTTCAGTCACTGTACAACCAGCTTTTGACAATGCGTTTTGAACCCATGATGCTCCTTTTTTAATATCATCATTGTATTTTGAGTCAGCACTGATTGTTGGTATTTTGAGAAGATCAATCAATTCGTCAATAAAACGTTGTTTGTCAGCGGGTAATATAGTAGCCATATGCGTTGCTCTTTTGGTTTATTTATTTATAACAAAGATTGAGTTTTTTTCTCACTAAAAAACTATTTTCATGAAAACTTGATTATATTTGCCCAAGTTAAATTTACCGCGGGTGTGGTGAAATTGGTAGACACGCTAGACTTAGGATCTAGTGCTTTACGGCTTGGGGGTTCGAGTCCCTTCACCCGCACACTAAAAAGTCTGAAACCTCAGTTTTTACTGGGGTTTTCGCATTTTTGGGAATGTTGTTACACAACACCTACACAACAAATATAGTAAAATCCTTTTCTGATAATGTGTTATAAAGGGCTTCTGAGGTTGTTTGGCATT
>PXYQ01000129.1 GCA_003023645.1 Candidatus Arcticimaribacter sp.
AGAGGCTTTGCATACGCTATAGCTCATGTTCGTGGAGGAGAATATATGGGGCGTCACTGGTATGACGATGGAAAACTATTCAATAAAAAAAATACATTTTCAGATTTTATTAGTTGTTCTAAGTTTTTGATTGAAGAATCTATGACATCCGCAGATCATTTGTATGCTTATGGAGGATCAGCTGGAGGGCTGTTAATGGGCGTTATATTAAATGATGCACCAGAGGTATATAATGGAGTGATTTCTGCAGTGCCTTTTGTAGATGTTGTAACGACGATGCTCGATGAAACAATTCCGCTTACAACATCAGAATACGATGAATGGGGAAATCCAAATGACAAAGACTATTATACCTATATCAAGTCCTATTCGCCTTATGATAATATACAAGCACAAGACTATCCAAACATTTTGGTTACCACCGGTCTTCATGATTCTCAAGTTCAGTATTGGGAGCCAGCCAAATGGGTTGCTCGTATGCGTGAGTTGAAGACAGATGACAATCAGTTGTATTTGGATACAAATATGAAAGCAGGTCATGGTGGTGCATCTGGACGTTTCGATGCGTTACACGAAACGGCTAAAAAATATGCGTTTTTACTTGATTTAGAAAAGCAGGTAAAGTAATATTTTTTTGAGTAAATTTGGATGTTTTTATTCAAACCCATTGTATGAAAAATAGCTTCCAAGCTTCCAAAAATATACTTAACCTAATTGGCAACACACCGCTGTTACAAATTGATAAAGTTGTAAAAGACTTTAAAGGTTCTTATTACGCCAAATGGGAGGCTGCCAATCCAGGTCATTCCAACAAAGATAGAATTGCACTTTTCATTATTGAAGAAGCAGAACGGAAAGGTTTATTGCAAAATGATAGTGTCATCATTGAAACAACCTCTGGTAATACAGGTTTTAGTCTAGCCATGGTTTCCCTCATTAAAGGATACGAATGTATTTTGGCTGTAAGTTCAAAATCTTCCAAGGATAAAATTAATATGCTTCGTGCCATGGGTGCTAAGGTTTACGTTTGCCCTGCAAATGTAAAAGCAGATGACCCTCGTTCGTATTATCAGGTTGCTAAACGCATACATGAAGAAACTGCAAAATCTGTATACATCAATCAGTATTTTAATGAATTGAATTCCTTGGCTCATTACCAAACTACTGGTCCTGAGATATGGAAACAAACTAATGGAGAGATAACCCATTTGGTTGCATGTAGTGGAACAGGGGGAACCATATCGGGTTGCGGTCGTTATTTAAAAGAACAAAATCCAGATATAAAAATAATTGGGGTTGATGCATATGGATCCGTTTTAAAGAAATACCACGAAACCCAAGAGTTAGATGTGAATGAAATTTATCCTTACCGAATCGAGGGTTTAGGGAAAAACATGATTCCAACCGCTACAGATTTTGATGTCATAGACCATTTTGAAAAAGTTTCTGATGAAGAAAGTGCCCATACTGCTAGAGAAATTTCTCTTAAAGAAGGTATCTTTGCAGGGTACACTTGCGGTGCGGCTGTTCAGGCAATTAAACAGCTACATCAGCGCTCTGTGTTTGACAGTAATAGTAAGGTGGTTGCTATATTCCCAGATCATGGCTCCCGATATATGAGTAAAATATACAATGATCAATGGATGCGCGATCAAGGGTTTTTTGATAGTGATCATGCTCAAGATCCACAAAAAGTAGAATACATCCAGTAATTACATCTATAAAAAAGTATAATGATAAACGATTTATTCGACAGAATATTAGATAATAAAGGGCCTCTAGGGAAGTGGGCATCAGTAGCAGAAGGCTATTTTGTTTTCCCAAAATTGGAAGGACCTATTTCCAATAGAATGAAATTCCAAGGGAAGGAAGTAATTACATGGAGTGTAAACGATTATTTGGGCTTAGCCAATCATCCTGAAGTTCGTGAAGCTGATGCAAATGCAGCAAAAAAATTCGGATCTGCACATCCAATGGGTGCTAGAATGATGTCTGGGCATACCGACTTGCATGAGCAATTAGAAGAGGAACTTGCGACTTTTGTTAATAAAGAGGCTGCCTATGTGCTTAATTTTGGATACCAAGGCATTTTATCAACCATTGATACACTCGTTTCTAAAAACGATATTATTGTTTACGATGTAGACGCCCATGCCTGTATTATTGATGGAGTTCGGTTGCATCCTGGAAAACGCTATACTTATAAACACAATGATATTGTTAGCTTAGAAAAGAATTTAGAACGTGCTACTATCATGGCTGAGAAAACCGGTGGAGGGATTCTAGTGATCTCTGAAGGTGTTTTTGGAATGCGTGGTGAGCAAGGCCGTTTGAAAGAAATAGCAGCACTTAAATCGAAATATAAATTCCGTTTTTTAGTAGATGATGCTCATGGTTTTGGAACTCTTGGAACTACTGGAGCAGGAGCAGGAGAGGAGCAAGGCATTCAGGATGCAATTGATGTATACTTCGCAACCTTTGCAAAATCGATGGCATCTACTGGCGCATTCATTGCAGCTGACAAGGGTATTATTGATTTTATGAAGTACAATATGCGTTCTCAAATGTTTGCAAAATCATTGCAATCGGTTTTAGTAGTTGGAGCTTTAAAACGTTTGGATTTATTAAGAACCCGCCCCGAATTAAAAGCTAAACTCTGGGAGAATGTCAATGCACTACAATCAGGTCTGAAAGATCGAGGTTTTGACATTGGAACTACGCAAAGCTGTGTAACACCAGTATATCTCAAAGGCAGTATTCCAGAAGCAATGGTTTTAGTGAAAGATCTTAGAGAAAATCACAGTATATTTTGTTCTATCGTAGTTTATCCCGTAATACCCAAGGGAATTATTTTACTTCGATTAATTCCAACATCAACCCACACACTTGAAGATGTATCACTAACCCTTGACGCCTTTACAGCCATTCGTGAGCGTTTAGAAGGCGGTATTTACAAACGCATGTCGTCTGGGATCGTAGCTTCCTGAATTTATAGTATTTAAATAGTATGGTGGACTATGCCTAGTTGCTAGTCCTATAGTTTCGATTTATCAAAAAGTTTAATAAACAAAAAAAGCACCGCTATTGCGGTGCTTTTTGATTTGTAAGAGCAGTTGTTATTCTTTAACTTCCTCGAAGTCAACATCCTGAACATCGTCTCCTCCAGCGCCTTCAGCAGCTGGCTCGCCTTGAGCATCAGCTCCTGGTTGAGCAGCTCCATCTGCTTGTGCTTTGTACATTTCTTCTGAAGCATTCTTCCATGCCTCATTGATTTTTTCTAAAGCAGGTTCTGTAAGTGCAATATCTTTTGCTTCGAATGCTTTCTTCAATTCTTCTAAAGCTTCTTCAATTGGCTTTTTCTTATCATCAGAAAGTTTTTCACCAAATTCTTTCAATTGACTTTCGGTTTGGAAAATCATTTGATCGGCACTGTTGAGTTTATCAACTTGCTCCTTTGCAGCTTTATCAGATTCTGCATTGGCTTCTGCTTCTTGACGCATTTTTTGGATTTCCTCTTCGGTCAAGCCTGAAGACGCCTCGATACGTATATCTTGTGTTTTTCCAGTTGCTTTATCGGAAGCCGTTACTTTGATGATTCCGTTTGCGTCAATATCAAAGGTAACTTCAATTTGTGGCGTTCCTCTTTTTGCTGGAGGAATACCATCTAAATGAAAACGACCAATGGTTTTGTTGTCCGAAGCCATAGAACGTTCTCCTTGGATTACGTGAATCTCAACCGAAGGCTGATTGTCAGCGGCAGTTGAAAATACTTGTGATTTTTTTGTCGGGATTGTAGTGTTTGACTCAATCAATTTGGTCATTACACTACCCATTGTTTCGATTCCTAAAGATAACGGAGTTACATCTAATAATAAAACATCTTTTACATCTCCAGATAAAACACCGCCTTGTATTGCTGCACCAACAGCAACAACTTCATCAGGGTTTACACCTTTCGATGGTTTTTTACCAAAGAATTTTTCAACTTCTTCTTGAATCACAGGAATTCGAGTAGATCCACCAACTAAAATAATTTCGTCGATTTCAGAAGTCGTTAAACCAGCATCATCTAAAGCTTTCTTTACAGGAGCCATTGAACGACGTACCAACTCATCAGCAAGTTGTTCAAACTTAGAACGTGTTAGTGTTGTTACCAAGTGTTTTGGTCCAGAAGCAGTAGCCGTTACATAAGGCAAGTTAATTTCTGTTTGAGGGGAAGATGAAAGTTCAATTTTTGCTTTTTCAGCAGCTTCTTTCAAGCGTTGAAGCGCCATTGGATCTTTACGTAAATCAATATCCTCAGCAGCTTTAAAATCGTCCGCTAACCAGTCAATTAATACTTGATCAAAATCATCTCCTCCAAGGTGAGTATCACCATTGGTAGATAGTACTTCAAAAACACCATCACCTAATTCAAGGATAGAGATATCGAAAGTTCCACCTCCAAGATCGTAAACTGCAATCTTGCGGTCTGCACCATCTTTTTTATCTAAACCATAAGCCAAGGCTGCTGCAGTAGGCTCGTTGATGATACGTTGAACCTTAAGTCCAGCGATTTCACCAGCTTCTTTTGTAGCCTGACGTTGTGCATCATTGAAGTATGCAGGAACAGTAATAACTGCTTCTGTAACATCATGGCCTAAATAGTCTTCTGCAGTTTTCTTCATTTTTTGAAGAATCATAGCAGAAAGTTCTTGTGGTGTGTACAAACGACCATCGATGTCAACACGAGGGGTGTTATTATCACCTTTCACAACTTTGTAAGCTACAGTAGAAGCTTCTTTTGAAGATTCAGAATATTTATTCCCCATAAAACGCTTAACCGAAGCAATCGTTTTTGTTGGATTAGTAACCGCTTGTCGTTT
>PXYQ01000130.1 GCA_003023645.1 Candidatus Arcticimaribacter sp.
CCAACGGTCCTTGTGTATGGCGAGTTATGTATTTGATGTAACACGCTAGTGTTACACTAATATATAACAAAAGCCATCAAATACATAATTTGCTATACAGTATGTTCGGACCTGTGTTCTTTGGGTAGTTCGAGAACTTCCATTCTGTCTTATCAGACACCTCTTATGTATTTGAACAAGGACCGTTCCGACCAATAAAGAGGATTGGGAATGGGCGGGTAGCCCATGGAAATTCTCGCCCCGAAGGGTTATTGGTCGGAACGGTTTGGCTAAACTGCGTTTTAATGCAGTTTAGGTTTTGTTATCTGCTTTTTTATTTATTCTACTTTCATTTTCTCACCATTTCAATCTTTATTAACTTATCGTAGTCAATTATATACCGAACCACTCCTTTTGAATCTAGAATTAGGTGTTTGTCATATTGAACGTCAAACCGAACGGAAACTGGATAACCAGGAGCAAATCGGGAAGGTGCACTCGATCCTCTTTGGTAGGTGACACGCTTCCATCCATCATCCAATTGATGCTCGGAGCGTTTATAGCCTTCCACAGAACCTGCGTTCACTAGTCCTGTCGGGGTAGTGTATCTCTCTTCGATAGAGCATTGTGAGTGAAAAGTACCTATGTATCTGGGTTCATAATTGGTGTCGTAAGGTATAGTATCATTTAGATTCTGACTTCGTGAAATACTGCAACAACTTCTTGTGACACTATTGTCTTCCTTATCCTCACCATAGTAAGATGGATAGGGACGTAACATCAGGAGTCTATTTTGTTTTTGGTCAGTCAGATAACTATATTCTACCATAGCATTTCTGTTACGTTCAAATTTTTGGTAGGCGATAATATTCAAGTTTGAATCTAGGTAGGATTTAAGCCAATGTTGAATAGATGGAATTTTCAATAGGCTATAATCATCTTGAACAGAGTCAAGAACAAATGGAGTTACCGTATATGAATACCTTCTGTCCAGATAAACATCCGAACTCGGAACTCTCAAAAAACTAATCAACCTGCCTAAAGTATCGTAACTATAGCTATTTTCAAATTTGGAGCTCTCTCTTTTATTTTGATATTGTGCACTCACCCGCAGCAGTCTTTGATGATTATCGTAAAAATACTGTACTGTATTGTTACTTTTTTTATTCAGCAGCAAACCCTCTGACCTAATTACTTCGGCCGTAAATCCAGATAATGAGTCTGAATGATTGTACACAATTCTGAAGTCAATTTGCTCTCCAATAGGTTTATACTTGTAATTTCTATAGGTAGACCTGGTAATTCTTCCTAGTGTATCATACATGATTAAGGTGGAGTAGATCATTCTTGAACTCTTCATTAAGGAGTCTATTTTTTCTACTTCAAAATTTTCCCATTTTAGCAGAAAGCTCCTTTGGGTATAATCTAGTTCCGTAGCATCCACTTTAATCTCATTTGAAGCAAATGGTGTATAGGTGAGTCGGGATGAAAGGGCAGATTCAAACTGTTTTCTTTCATTATTCCATTTTTGGTAGTATTCAAAGCTAAAAAGAGAATTGGAAAGATAATTATCAATGTGATGTTGAACAGTATACTCATCCATCCATACAGAGCTATTGATCTCATATTGGCCTTTGGCAGGAATCGTAAATAGGCAGTAAAGAATGAATGCCAAAAATTTTACAAGAGAATTTATCATTATAGATTCATTTTTTCTAACTTACATTTTACAATCATTAACCGTCCGATTGCAGATAACGTTTAGTGTGTGAAAAGTAGGCGATGGCATAGCATCAAATTTTCATGTAATTACCAAGTTTTATACGATCCCAAATTATTGTTTATAATACTGTTTCGCCTATTTTTTATATACATTGTTATGGCTAGTTAAATTACAATGCATTTTTTAATCATAGTAATCGTATTGCCTTTCATCAACCCAATAAATTTCTCCATTTTGAAATTCCGTCTTCTTTATCCAGTTTGATTTGTCATCATATTCATAAATATAAGTTCTGACTTCTTTCTCTTCACCAAGTTTGTCATATTCTATATATTTAATGTAGTTATTTTGATTGTCATATGTATATTTTACAGTAATAGAATCTAATGGGCTAAAAACCTCAATAAGTCCTCCTTTTTTGTATGTACTCTTATACCAAAGCCAAATACTACTATCCGAATAATAATGCTTTGATTCAATTCTATCACATGTTAAATTATATTTATAAGTGGTATAGGAATCCAAACTACCACTTGAAGTAAAGTAACTCGATTTAATTACATTGCCCAGTGAATCATATTCGTAATTTAAATAATTTTCAATCTTACCAGACAAATCGTATCTATTCTCTTTGATTTTATTTCCTTCTTTATCAAATTCAAAAATTGTTTCAGTAGGTTTTAAATCATCATATTTTGATGCGAAACTATAGCCAAGTTCTTTGCCTCTCTTGTCATATTTGGTTGTCTTAATATGATTAATTTCATTTGCACCACCTTCTGAATATAAGCCTGTTTCTTTAATAGTTTTAACTTTTCCTTTGATATTCTGTTGTTCTAGATCGGATTTACATTGAGAAAGAGAGGTGTTATAAAATAAAACAAGTATTAATGTTATTAGTAATTTGTTTGTTTTTTTCATGTTTCTGTATTCTCTAGTTTCTATTGAATGAGCCACAACAACCGGATAAAGAACACGTGTTCTTTATCCGCATTATGTGTTTAATCCAAATTTAATAATTCAATCGGACTTTTAATCATTTTTATGTTGTTTATAGCAACTTGCGTATAAACTTCTGTAGTTCTGGTGCTACTGTGTCCCAACAAAACTTGAATATATCGTAAGTCCGTTCCATTTTCTAATAGGTGGGTTGCAAAACTGTGTCGGAGCATATGGGGAGTTATGTTTTTCTTTATCCCACCTTTTTTAGCAGCATTTTTAATAATTTTTAAAATACTAGTAGAGGTATATTGTTTTCCCTTTGCTCCTTCAAATAAATAGTGTTTTGGTTTCCATTCTTTAAAGTAAGTTCTTAAATCATTTAAAACTGAATGGCTCAGTATAGTTAGCCTATCTTTATGGTTCTGTCGCATTAAACTAAAACCGACTGATTTTTGTAGTTTTTGGTAAAAGTTGAAAAACCTAAAGCTTTGTTTGTTTGCGATTTAATTTTTTGAAGGAAGGGAGATTTTAATGCAAAACGTTTGAAAAATAATTAATGCGACAGAACCAAATTCAGTAATTATAGAACATTTTTATGAAAAAACACATCCTATCTAAATCCACCTTTATTAAAGGTTTGCAATGCACTAAGGCGTTATACTTCCATAAACACCGCAAAGAGCTAAAAGATAATGTAAGCGCCGCACAAGAAGCGATTTTTGCACAGGGAACCTCTGTAGGAGAGCTAGCGTGTGAGTTATTTCCTGGAGGAGTAGATTGTACACCAGAGAATTATTTCGACTTTCAGAAGGCTATTATACGCACCCAAGAAGAAATTGAGAAAGGAACTAAAGTGATTTATGAAGCAGCATTTCAGTTTAATGGAGTTTTGGCTGCTCTGGATATATTAGTGAAGCATGAAGATGGTTGGCGAGCTTATGAGGTAAAGAGCTCTACAAAAGTGAGTGAAACCTATGAACTGGATGCTTCCATTCAATTTTACTGCATAACCAATTCAGGTATTGACTTGAAGGATATTTTCATCGTTCATATTAATAACCAATACGTTAAAAATGGACCAATTGATGTCCATCAATTATTTACCATTGAATCCGTACGAGAAAGAGTGTCAAACCACTTGGCAAAGATTCCAAATCAAGTCAATCATTTAAAGAATATTTTAAAACAAGACCAAGAGCCAGTAGTAGATATTGGACCACACTGTAACTCTCCTTATCGGTGTGATTTTTCGGGCCATTGTTGGAAGCATGTCCCAGAATACTCCGCTTTTAATATTGCTAGATTACGAGCAAATAAAAAATTCGACCTGTACGATAAGGATGCCATCAGCTTCCACGACATCCCTGATGATTACCCATTGAATGAAAATCAATGGATGCAGGTAAATAGTGAATTGAATAAGCAGTCATTCATTGATCAAGAAGCTATCCAGAAGTTTGTGGGTGAGCTTAATTATCCAATCTATCATTTAGATTTTGAGACTTTCGCTTCTGCGGTTCCTGTGTTTGATGGAAGTCGTCCTTATCAGCAGATGGTATTCCAGTATTCATTGCATATAGAGCATAAGGCTGGGCATTTAGACCACAGAGAATACTTGGCAGAGGTAAATAGAGAAGATCCAAGAATCAAATTCATAGAGCAGATGATTTATGATTGTGGTGATTCAGGAGATGTGCTGGTTTATAACGTTGGGTTTGAAAGAGGAAAGTTATTCGATCTAATTGAATTCTCTCCAAAACATAAACTTCCCATATTAAAAATCATTGATCGCTTGAAGGATTTAATGGTTCCATTCCGAGATAGAATGTACTATACACCTTCTATGCAGGGATCGTATTCGATTAAGAAGGTTTTACCAGCATTGGTTCCAGAGTTGTCTTACAAAATGTTGAACATACAGGAGGGAGGAACAGCGAGTAACACGTTCTCTCAGATGTTCCAAGGGAGCTTTAAAGGAGATGCAGTGCAGACAAGAAAGGATTTGTTGGCGTACTGTAAAATGGATACGTATGCTATGGTAAAGATTTTAGAGGTTTTAAAGCGGGTTTGAATACCAGTTTTTAAGATGATTTAGATCCTCAAGAAAGTTTGAATTCTCACTAGCGGAGGTCTCCTTTTTCAATTTTCAAAAAAAAAAACCTAAAAAC
>PXYQ01000186.1 GCA_003023645.1 Candidatus Arcticimaribacter sp.
TTTATATCAGCATTTCTTAAAGATATAAAGAATATTAAATAATTAACTATATATAAAATACCTTGTAAATTATCAATTTTTTCCTTTATAGTTTCATAGGTTGGTAAATCATCATTCATATCTTTTAAATCATCTTTTCTTTTCTTTGTTATTGTATCTCTTAACGAGTTTCTAAATTTAATAAGTTTGTCTGTTTCTTTTTCATTATATTTCCTAACTACTATAACTAGATTCAAATTAACTAATAAAGTATTTAAATTTTTATATAAGTCTTTTAATTTCTTTATTATTGTTGGTTGTGTTGTTAAAATATTAAACGGGATATTATCTCCTATATTAGTATAGTTCTTTATAGTCTGTTGTGATAATGTTCCTTCATCTTTTTTATGTTTTATAAAATCTTTAATTAATTGTAGGTTTGTATTTTTTAAAGGCATAATTATTATTACAATATATTAAGATAAAAAATTTGAGATAAAAACTTAAATTAATTTATCATATTCAAGTATTTTTGGAATATTACACTGTCTCATTATATAATCACAATCGAATTCATACAAGTTAGGAATTCCTAACATTTTTAATTTTTTTAATTTAACACTACTAACAGGATTAGTATTTTTTACTTCTATAAAATATTTAGGTTTTCCTTTATCCAGAATGACCATATCTATAACAGCAATAACATTTATATTCCTTTCTCTCAATTCTTCATAACTTGGATTTATCGTCTCATATCCATCACCCAGCATTTCACTCCAACTATAATTTATACTGTTATATTCATTATTACATACAATAGCATACTCAAATAATATATTCTCATTATTAAAATCGTTCTCAGTATAACTAAATTCTTTAAAGGTATTCTTTTTTACATTTAAGGGATTACCAATAAACCATTCTCTCAATACTTCTTTTGAAAATTTATGTAAATACGATTCTAAAAACATAATATTATATATATAATACTTTACTAGATTTTAAAAATGAAAAAAAAACTTATTAAATAAAAAGTAAATCATTTCTAGGATTATAAATTATATTCATATTTTTACAATTCAATACTTTATCTTCATAGCTTCTTTCTGTTTGATAAAATTGTTTTAAATATCCTTGTCTATAATCATTTACTGAATATCTCTTATTAAATAATACATTTGATGTCTTTCTTATAGCTTCTCCAATAGTTGTATTATTTGAATTTGAATTATGTTCTAAACCATTGAAAAACATATAACCACTTTCTAAAACAAAATTTTTAAAATAGAAATCTAGTAAATCAATTAAATGTAAATTTGTTATTGTTGTATTAATTTGTCCTATGTGTTTTTTATTCTTGTAATTGTTATATGTAATATGATATACATTATCTATTTTAGAAATATAATTCAAATCTTTATTTTCTATATTCTTTAATAGCATAGTAGGTTCTTTTATATATTGTAAATGTTCTAAATTGCATAGGTTAGTTGGTATTTCTAATAATTGAAAACCTAGAAATAAATAATTTCTGTACTGAATATATCTACAATTTTTAATATCTTCTATTTTTGAAATAAATATATTTTTTAAATTATTGTAGTCTAGCATCTCACTAGAATTATTTTTTTGAATTATTTTATTTTCTCTGTTACTATTTAATACTTTATATTTTGAATTAATAGATTGAGAATATTTTTTATATATCAATGTATTATTTTTATTCTTATACATAAGAAACCTTTTAATGGTTCCTAATAAGTGTATTTGTGCTGAAAGAACTTCATCTTTTATTTTATCTTGTATTTTATCTATATCTAGAAATGAAGAGAGGTTCCAATCACTGAAACGAATATTTAATAAACCTTCTAATCTATTAACCATATGAAGAATAAAAGTTTTAGATTTTTCATTATCTACTATACTATAAGCATTAATATAATTGTTTGGTAATCTAGTAGTCATATTTTATTATTTAATATTTATAAAGTTATTATATTACTATATATATAATATTACTAGATATTTATAATTTTGAAATAAAACGCATTAACCATTCCATAATAATTTAATAGACCAATAATTAGCGGTATTCTTATCTTTATAGGTTAAATCTCCTTTTTTATTTTTAATACCTTTTGCTCTTTTTAAATATGATTTTCTTCTTTCTTTGTCTTTATGTTGTGTAAAGTCTTCATAACGAGAATCTCCAAAATGTATTAATTTCTTTTTACCATCTTTCATAACATATACTGAATACTTTTTATTTTTTGCTTTACTTTTAAAAGGTTTATATAATGGTTTATTATCCATTTTATATATTTGATTATACTAATAATTAATATAATAATAATGAAAAAGATTAATGAGAAATATGTTCCTAAAAGTTTAAGTAAAGAAGATAAGAAGAAACAAATAAAAAGTATTAAAGAACAAACTATAAGACCTAAACTAGATTCATTTAAATCTAAAAGAAGTAATCACGTTATTAAATTTGAAAAAACTTATGGATATAAAATAACAGAAAAAACTAAAATAGCAAAAGACTTATTATCTATGGCCGGTATTAAAAAGGTAATAGAAAAGGGGAATGCGGCCTATTTTTCGGGAGGGTCGCGTCCTAATCAAACCCCCGCTAGTTGGAGTAATGCTAGATTAGCAAGTGTTTTAACTTTTGGTAAAGCCGCTGATGTAGATAAAGATATTTTACTTAAATATGGAAAAGGGGACATATTGAAAAAAGCAATAGAAAAATATACACATAAAATGCCCGATGGAAAATTAATGAGTGGTAAGAAACATAATAAAAATAGTAAAGAAGTTAAAATAATAAATAAATAATATCTAGTATATTTAATTATGATATTTTATTATCTTTTTAATATCCTTGTAACTAATCCAATTATAGAATGGATTATTCATTATAGTATGCATAAATACAATATTGATTTTCATAAACAGCATCACTTGGAAGTACATAAAAACCAAACAGAAAAAGAATATTATTTCTTATTGATAATACCCATTCTTTATTATACTAATTATATTAGTTTATGTATTGGTTCTTTTAATTATGTATTAACACATTCGTGTATTCATTTCTTACCAAAATATGTAGATATTGAATTATTAGAACATCATATAACACACCATAAACGACCTAATTATAATTTTTCAGTGACTAGTGTATTTCCAGATATTCTATTTGATACTAGATATTATAAAGATATTGAATAAGTTTTTTTGTTTTTATTATCTAGTATATATTTTAAATGTTTGAATTTATAGAGATAGAAGAGAATACACTAGATATAGAAAATGGTTCATATATTAATATAGATAATGATAAAATAGATTCAAATAAAAATTATATGTTTTTAAAGGGTTCTATTCCTATTGGTTTTTATATGGCGAATTACTTTGAAGATGGTTTTTTTAATAAAGATATGATTAAAATATTATCAAAAAATATACCTACTACACAGAATAGAGCAGATATAAGCGGTAAAATAGACCCTGATAAGATGTATAAAAGTTATCATAAATATCTTACGAAGGATACTAAATATAATAAAAATAATACTAGAACTATAAAAAATAAAGATTGTAAATATAGTTTTTCAAATAATGTAAAAAGTAAAGTAATAAATAAAGATAAAAGAGAATATATAAATAATAAGGACTATATAGATAGAACACTAAAACCATTGATAAAAACCATTAATAAGACTACTAGACAATATTTTGAAATAAAAGAAGATAATCATATTTTCGGTATTTGGAATGAACTCATTATTAATAAAGGACTTCGTTCAGCAATTCATATAGACAGTTTGAATAAACCAGATACACTATCTGCTTTAATTAGTTTAAGTACTGATAATGAATTAGAAACAAGTTATTTGAATCTAGTAGATTTAGATTTGAATATACCTATGAAAAGTGGTAAGAGTTTATTAGTGTTTCCTTTATGCAATTTTAGGCATAGTAATAATTACATTGATGAAGAAAAATTGAAAAATAGAATAAGTTTAGTTTTCTATAATAAGTGATTTTTTATAATTTTCTTCATATAGTTTTATTAATTTAGTTTTATAATCAAATAACCTATCTAATTCTCTATCAGTTATATCTGCTATTTTCATACATTTACTTATTAAATATAAATCACTTACTATTTCAATTATAGACATCATTTTATATATACTAGATTAAAAAATTTTAAATTAAAAAAATAAATAATTAACTACCGAAAAACATTGTATATTCTATGTCTGTATTCTGTTCAAAGAATTCTAAGAAACGATGGTCATCACCAATAACTACCTCATCATTATAATGAGGAGAATTAGACATTTCAGTTAATATTTGTCTTAATGTTATAGGTTTATTGTCTTTTTGTTTAATAACTAAATAATCTACATATTGAGCTAATTGATTTTTATTAAATTCACTATAATAATAATTAGTTTCACTCGCTCTATCATCTTTAATAATTATAGTTTTTTCTTCTGTAAATGTTTCATCTAGTTCTTTAATATCTTCAATACAACTAATATTAAAAGGACAATTCGGGAATATTTCATCTAAATCATTAGTAAGTTTTTCATATTTTTCTTCATCAAAATCACTAATAGGACAATTCGTCATTTTTATAACTTAGTTATACATATACTAGATTAAATATTATTTAAGTTTTTTTAATTTAAATAATATATTAGTAATATTATATATATACGACAATGACTGAATTAAAAAGACCTTCTTATACT
>PXYQ01000131.1 GCA_003023645.1 Candidatus Arcticimaribacter sp.
ATTCGAGGGAATCTTCTTCAGTTTTCGTAATAGCTTGTAGTAATACTTATATGCCGTATAGACTCCGAAACGAGCTTCTTTTGGTAGGTTTAAAATGCCAATTAAACTTGCTTTAAAATCTGCTTCAATTTCATTTATGATTTTCAATTTCGATTCTTCATCAAAACTCTTTAAGTCAATTTCAGGAAAGTAAGACCGTTCCAATCCCTCTTGATCGGCTTTTAAATCCCTTAAGAAATTTACCTTTTGAAAAGCAGATCCCAAAGCCATTGCATATTCCTTGAGAGCATCATATTGTTCTCTATTGCCTTTTACAAACACTTTTAAGCACATAAGACCAACAACATCAGCTGATCCGTAAATGTATTCTTTGTAATCTTCTTGTGAGAGGTAGTTTTTTTTATGCAAATCCCAACGCATGCTTTTGAGGAAAGCCTTTACATGCTCGATATCTAGGTTGTGGAGATGGAACGTCTGTTGAAAGGAATTTAGGATCGGATTTAAGCTTATTTCATGTTCTAAGGCATGAAATAAGTCACTCTCGAAACGATCCAGTAATACTTCTTTATCAAATGAATGGAAGCTATCTACAATTTCATCAGCAAAGCGAACAAAACCATAAATATTATATATGTCTTTTCGTATCGAGCTGTGCAACATTTTTGTTGCTAGTGAAAAAGAAGTGCTGTAGGATACAGTAACAACCTTACTGCATTCATTAGATACGTTATCAAATAAAGTTTTCATTGATTTTTTTTAATCAAGCAAAAAATAGTAATCCAATATTCCGAAATTCTATGCCGGAATTATCATCAAAATTACATAAAAATTATGCAAATACAGTTGGTTCAAGGAACCTATGTTTAAATTCTTCTAGGCCCTCAAATACAACAATCTTGTCGGGTAGTTTTTCTTTTTTTAAATCAACAGTTCTTGGGCCAAACATTGATAAACGTGAATCACTGATGCTTAAAATTTGTTGTTCAAAATTGGATATAAAATCATCCATGATATTTTGATTTGGTTCCACAATGCAAAAGGTAACAAAATGCAATTGCGAATTGAAACTTAAAAGTGTAGCTAAACTGCTGCTAGGTACAGATTGACCTAAGAAAATAGTTTTATAACCTTTGGATAAGATGAGTTGATTTAAGTATAAAATACTCAATTCATGAATTTCATTTTCGGGTAAAAATAACACAAAACAAGCATCATCCTCATTCTGTTTTATTTGGCTTTGAGCTAATTCAGTCTGTAAGTGTATTTTTTGCTTAACGAGGTTGGTGATGAAGTGCTCATGCGAAAGGCATATTGCATTTGTTTGCCATAAGATCCCTAATTCATGAAGGAGTGGAATAAAAACCTTCATATAGATGAATTCAAAATCTTTCTTCCCTATCAATTCTTCGAAAGTGAGGTCAAATAAAACCGTATCGAAATTTACCATTGCCAATTTCAATGTATTAATTGACATCTGTTCAGATTTAGAAGTAAGTGCTAATTTACGAACAAGAAGTGGAATTTCAGATTCTTCGTAAGCTGCGATTTTAGATATTTTATAACCGTTGTTGTAGAGTAATGTGATGTTGAGCAGCTTTCTCAGGCTGTCAATAGAATATCTTCTGATATTAGTATCGGTTCTTTCGGGTGAAAGAAGATTATACCTTTTTTCCCAAATTCGTATGGTGTGCGCCTTTATGCCTGAAATGTTTTCAAGGTTCTTGATGCTAAAACTGTTCTTAATCTTATTCATTGGTTTAATCTTCGTTGAGGAAGATTAAACAAAACTACAAAATAAAATTAAAAGCAATAAAGGAAGTGGGGTAAAAGATGAAGTGCGCACGAGAAGACTCGAACTTCCACGGCCCGAAGGCCACTAGCCCCTCAAGCTAGCGCGTCTACCAATTCCGCCACGTGCGCGGTAGTGACCTGGCTGGGGCTCGAACCCAGGACCCTCTCCTTAAAAGGGAGATGCTCTACCAACTGAGCTACCAGGTCTTAAAATAGTAGTGATCTGGCTGGGGTTCGAACCCAGGACCCTCTCCTTAAAAGGGAGATGCTCTACCAGCTGAGCTACCAGATCGGTTTGGTATTTTAAGGCTGCAAATATACGTGCAAATATTAATAATTCATATTCTAAATCGCTAAATTTACAACTGAATTTTAAAATGATCTTTTGAAGAAAACAATTGTGCTTTTGGGGTATATGGGTTGTGGGAAATCTAGAGTTGGCGAGGCGCTTTCGCAATGCATTGATATTCCATATGTTGACCTAGATTCTTTTATTGAACAGCAAGAAAACTTGTCAATAAAAAGCATATTTGAAGGTAAGGGAGAACTGTTTTTTAGAAAAATTGAACGTCAATATTTAGAGCAATTACTCACTCAAAAGGAACCTATAATCTTATCTTTAGGTGGAGGAACACCTTGTTATTACAATTCAATGGACTACATAGTGAATTCCAAAGCGCTTAGTTTTTATTTAAAAGCCCACATTGCAACACTGAAAGATCGATTGCTTTTAGAGAAGAATAAACGTCCTTTAATTAGCCATCTTCAAACCGAAGAAGAGTTGACTGAATTTATCGGAAAACATTTGTTTGAACGACTTCCGTTTTATGGAAAAGCAACGCACACTGTTGCAGTTGATACGGGTTCCCCAGAAGTACTAGCCCAAAAAATTAAAAATTTAATTTAGATACACTCCTTCGATTTCTGAATTCAGATTTACTTCAATATGTTCGTTGATTGAAGTAGAAAGAGAAATCCCTTTAAAATCCGCCTTAATAGGATAATTTTTATGATTACGGTTAACTAATACCGCTGTCTTTAGTTGTTTCAAAGGCACTTCTAATAGGTGTTTTACTGCATATATCAAAGTACTACCCGTATTCAAAACATCGTCTATTAAAACAACCGATTGATCTTTTAGTTGATGAAGATCCTCTGTAGTTTTGATTGGTAGGTGAGGATTTTTCTTATTAATTTCTAATTGTATAAAATGAATTTTGAGATCAGAAATTTCTTCCAAAACAGCAATGATACTTTTAGCGTACAGAACACCGCTTTTTGCTATTCCAACTACATAAAGCGTTTTGTAATTAAAATTAGCTTCATAAATTTGATATGCGATTCTGCGTGTACTGTGTTTTATCGTTTGACTATCAACGATTAGCGTTGCATCTTTTCTCATAAATTTATTTTTGGCATACAAATTGATTCGTACCTTCGCAAAGTTATAAAGTTTTATAGTCCCAAATCTAGTTAACCTTAATTTACTTATGAAAAATACTGCTATTTTATTATTTATTTTTATGTCCTGCGTAGCTTATGGTCAGAATAAGTCGGCTAGTGATTTTAATTTACCCAAGAGTCGTGTAGCGGTTCAAGGATACGATGTAGTTTCTTACTTCAATTCATCGCCAAAAGAGGGGAACAAGTCCATCCAGTCTACTGTTGCGGGTGTTCACTATTATTTTTCTTCTCAGAAGAATAAAACCCTTTTCGATGAAAATCCCAACCGGTATATGCCAAAATATGGTGGTTGGTGCGCTTATGCTATGTCTAGAGGAGATGAGGTAGGTGTAAACCCTGAGGCATATTTGATTCAAAACGACAGTTTGTATTTGTTTTACAGAACTCGTTTTACAAATACGGTAACCAAATGGGAAAAAACGCCAAAAGTTTTTCAGAAAAAAGCAGATGCCAACTGGAATCAGTAAACTATTTTTTAACCCAAATTTAGCTTATGATTTTGAACAAACGATGGAGTAATTTTGAGTTTTGGCCGTTTTGGGTTTTTTATTTCCCAGCCTATTTTTACTGGATGTATTTAGCAATCCGAGCAAGAAAATTCACCTATTTTACGACACTTAATCCGATAATGAATAACAGTGGTGCATTCGAAGTTTCGAAGTGGTCCTATTTATCTAAATTTCCAGAAAAATGGATTCCAACATCTTTTAAAACATCCGCAGATACAAATACTGCAGGCCTAAGCTTCTTGATCAACCAGTATGGTCTTGAGTTTCCATTAGTAGCAAAACCAGATAATGCAGAACGTGGTAAAGATGTAGCTGTGATTCATTCCATCGAAGATCTTACTGCCTATTGTAACAACTCTCGTTTTAAGGAAATTTTGATACAAGAGTTTTGCGAGCTTGAAAAAGAGGCGGGTATTTTGTTCTATAAACTTCCAGATGAAAGTCGATTTGAAATCACTTCTATTACGGAGAAAAAGTTTTGCGAAATCATAGGAGATGGGCAAAAAACTTTTGGAGAATTAATTGAAAATAACTCCAGAATTAAGCACCGTATTGATGTATTACGTGATCGATTTGCATCGAATTGGAACCACATTATACCAAAGGGCGAATGCCGATTAATCGAGCCCATAGGAAGCCATAATTTAGGCACAGAATTCCGGGATGCTCGAATTAGAATCTCACCAGAATTAACAACTCTATTAAAAGAATGGTCCGATCAGTTGCCAGGATTTTATTATGGACGGTTTGATATTAAGTTTAAAAGCTGGGAAGCTTTACAAAAAGGAGAAGATTTTAAGATCATTGAAGTCAATGGTGTCAATTCAGAACCGGCTCATATATATGAGCCCTCCTATAATTTAGTGAAAGCTTATCGCGATATCTTTCACCATATGGAAATTATTTATGAAATCAGTGAAATGAATTTAGCTCTTGGATATAAAACAGTACCACTTAAAAAATTTGCAA
>PXYQ01000132.1 GCA_003023645.1 Candidatus Arcticimaribacter sp.
GTTGATTATATTTTCGATACCGTAGAAGCTTACAAGAAATTAGATCGCAAAAGCGCAAAATTTGATAAACAATCGGGTATTCATGCACACATAAGAAGAGGCCCTTTGGGTGTTGTCTTGTGTTTAGGACCGTATAATTATCCATTGAATGAAACGTTTTGTTTGCTTATTCCAGCCATTATCATGGGTAATACAGCTATTTTTAAGCCTGCTAAACATGGTGTTCTTTTAATAACTCCTTTGTTGAAAGCGTTCCAAGAAAGTTTCCCTGCTGGTGTTGTGAATATTCTTTTTGGTCGTGGTCGCAAAATCGCTTCTCCTATTATGGAAACGGGTAAAGTAGATGTATTGGCTTTGATTGGACACAGTTCTTCTGCTGTTGCACTTCAAGATTTACACCCATATAAAAACCGTTTGCGTTTAGTTTTAGGTTTAGAAGCTAAAAACCCGGGAATAATTTTACCAGATGCTGATCTTGACTCTACCATAAAAGAATGTATCTCAGGTACGCTTTCCTATAACGGACAACGTTGTACTGCACTTAAAGTATTGTATGTACATGAGTCTATTGTTGACGAATTTAACAAACGTTTTTCTGAAGCAGTTGATGCTTTAAAGTTTGGTTTGCCGTGGGAAGATGGTGTTTTCTTAACACCTTTACCAGAGCCTGGAAAACCTGCCTATATTCAAGAATTGATTAAAGATGCGGTTGATAAAGGCGCAAAAATAATGAATAAAAGAGGAGGCGAGTTAACCGAAAACTATTCCTTTCCTGCTGTTTTATATCCAGTTAATGATAAAATGAGTGTATATCACGAAGAGCAATTTGGACCTGTTGTACCCGTAATTTCATATTCAGACATCAACGAACCTCTAGATGCCATGGCCACTTCGGACTATGGACAACAGGTTAGCCTGTTTGGAAGAGATGTTCGTAAACTTGCACCGCTGATTGATGTATTAGCCAACTTGGTATGCCGTGTAAATTTAAATTCTGCTTGCCAACGTGGACCAGATGTATATCCATTTACAGGACGTAAAAATTCTGCTGTAGGTACTTTGAGTGTATACGATGCACTTCGCTCATTCTCCATACGAACCTTTGTAGCAGCTAAAGACACGCCTTATAACAATGAGATTTTAGACGCCTTAATGGATTCTAAAGAATCAAACTTCGTAAATACAGAATATTTGCTTTAGACTTAAAAGTATTGACCAATACCAAAAACTAATCCGCCGGGACTGTTGTCGAAAGAGAAACCATAATCAATACGAATGATGGCTCTGAAGATATATTTGTGAATTAATCGTACACCAATGCCTGCACGTGTTTCTACGGATTTGTTTTTAAAAAGTGTATTGAAATCATCGCCTGATTGTCGTAAACTCCCTATATCCCAGAAGCTATTAGCTTGTAGTACAAACCATTTCTTTTCAATCAAGGTATGGCGATATTCGGTGTTCAGTGCCCAAACACCGCTACCACGCTGAACAAGGTTTCCAATTCCTCGAATGTTCTGGTTGTTGTCTATCGCAAAAGGAGGAAAAGGAGTAGGGGTATTGGTCGCTAAGCCAATTTTAAGTCGCGTTGCCCAATTGCCTTTACTTTTTATTCTTTTATAGAAAAATAGATCATTTTCAAAAGAGACAAATCTCTGATCTCCATTGATGTTTTTTCCCATCACAAAGGTGAAATTTGAAAAACTTCTAAAACCTTCTGTAAAATAATAATGATAATCTAAGGTGTCATAATCATAAAGGACTTTCCCTAAAAACTTATTTGTTTCAAATTCATCAGGAACCTCTGGAAGATCTACTCCCTTGTTTTTAATGTATTTTTCAGAAATTATTCCAAACCCAAGACTTACTTTGTTTTTCAAATTCAATTCATAATCTACAAGAATATCTAAGGAATTATTGGTGTAATCATAAAAAGACTCATTGAATTCATCTCGAATGGGCTCGAGGGTTTTGTTGTGCTGACCGATTATTTTATATCCTAATTTGGAGGTTATGAAATTGGGATTACCAAATAAAAACCCATAACCAGGATAAACATTTTTTCGATAAAAAAATCCTGCTATATAACCACGACCTAAAAAGTTGTAATCATTAACACCTAAATGAAATGCAAATTGATCTTCAACTGTAGTCCATAAATCTACGGCCGGAATTAGTGTAAAATTTTCTTCAATATGGAAAACCAATGCAGCTTGTTTTTCATCAATGTGTATGATTTCATAAGTAGCATGACTCACTGCGGGTTCTCGAATTAATCGTAAGATATCGGCTTGAACTAAGCTGCTGTCAATTGCTTTTCCTGCTTTACTATGAATGAGTATGTCAATGAAACTACGTTCCGATTTCTTTAAACCTTCTACTTTAATTTCACTTAAAATTGGTGCAGTATTTTGTGCAGATAACATCCAACCAAATAAGCAAAAGAGCAGGAGTGCTCCCTTTGTTTTTCGAATAAAAGTCATATTGCTTAATCTAATAGAGCTCGTAAGCCAAAATTAAAAGTTTGCCCTAAACCGGTGTCATTCCCACGAACAAAATTGGTATAAATCACCTCAAAGTTAATCGCACGTGTGAGTTGATATTTGGCACCAGCGCCAACAGCAGTATAGTTTTGCGAAAAACCGTTGTTTATTGCGATCAGGTTATAGTGCTGTACTAGCCCAAGGATAGTGAAGTTTTGAGATGGGAAATAACTAACAAAAAGACCAGGAGCAATTCCAAGAGAATCGTTTGCATAACTCGATTCTTTCTTTCCAAAGCTATACAAAGTGTTTATTTCAGCGAAGATTTGAATCTGCTCATTATCGGCGACATAGTCATAGAAAAATTTGTTTTGCCAAATAAATCCTTTTTGATCTAAAAACACACCAGATAATACTTCTTTATCAATCAATGGAATGTGAAATGCAGATTGTATGGTAAAGTTACTTACCTGTTTTAGGGGTGAGAATTTTATTGAAGGAGCAATACTCGTTATTCCCGATCTGCTGAATTGTGTTGGATTGTTCTTGAATTCAAAAACAGATAACGCATCCATTCCATTGATTGTGTTGGAACGATATTCAATGCTAAGCCCAACATTAATTGTTTTGGAATCATTGATTCCAGTAAAAACATCTAGGGAAGAAGTGAAGAAATTCTGTCGAATACGGTCTGATTTAGCACCACTTTTATCCGCTCCTCTAACTTCGGTATACAGGTTGTTGAACCATTTTATGTCCCATTGTCCTTTAGTTAGAAGTTTGGAAGGTGAAAATGTAAAGAGATTACTTTTTGTAGTGAGGCTGTCTTTTTCTTGAGCTTGAGTGAATACACAGCAGCAAAAAGTTAAGAGTCCTAGAAGAACTTTGTATTTCATGATGTAAGATTTGAGTGGTGTGAAAGTAACAAATACGATGCCAATTACAAAACTTTTTTGTATTACAAATCAAATAGTTACCTTAGATACTTAAATATTACTTGATTGAAAATAATATATTATACTATATGTGTTTTTTTTACATGTATTTGTTTCAGCTTAGTCTCCTGTGTCTCTTTAAAACAGTATCCGCTTGAAAGCTATAGTTGGGCTGCTCCAGAAGTCCGTCAGTTCGAAGCCCTTGATAAGTCTGTAGAATATCCTAATGATGCTATTTTGTTCATTGGAAGTTCTAGTATTCGTTTATGGAATACAATTGAGGAGGATATGAAGCCGTTTCCAGTAATTAAAAGAGGTTATGGTGGCGCTCACTTTCGAGACATGGTTTTTTACACGGATCGAATCTTAGCCAACCATACGCCCGAAATGATTGTTTGTTTTGTTGCGAATGACATTAAAGGAGTTCCTGAAGATGAAAATCCAAAAAAGGTTTTACGCCTAATCAAATACTTCATAAAACAAGTGCGAGAGCAGCATCCAACAACACCATTAGCTTTTATAGAGATAACGCCAACTTCGAGTCGCTGGAAACAATGGAACGATATTGAAGAAGTAAATCGATTGGTTAAGGAGCTCTGTGAGCGTAAAGAAGAGCTTTATTTCATTTCTACGGCTGAATCTTTTTTAGGCGATGATGGCAAACCCAACGATTCACTATTTATATCCGATCGTCTGCATTTGAATCCTAAGGGTTATACCGTTTGGAATCAATTGATTAAGAGTGAAATAATTAGGATAAAAAAAGCTAGCAATCTCTAAGGAAGATTCACATATGCCCAATACATAAGGGCAAATTGAATTGGAATTCGAAACCCAAGTGCCCAAAGAGACATACCCAGTCTATTTCCAGGTAAAAGCATATTGACGTGTACCAATAAAAACACGACTAGCATAGCAATAATGCCCCATAGTGCAATACTTCTTGTTATTGGAAAAAGAACACCTAAACCTAGTGCAATCTCTGCAATGCCACTCCAATATATTAATGCATCGTGTGCTGGTAAGAATTTAGGCATCATCGGTCTGTAAAAACCAGTGTGGGTAAAATGTATAATTCCGAGGATGAAATAAATTCCTCCCATGCAGTATAGTTGTATCATGTTAATTTATTTTGTCTGCTCCAATGAGGGAATCTTTTATGGTATTTTGTTTGATGAATTTAAGTGCATGTGCAACACTCTCCATAGGACGTTCTTCCATGGGTACATGCCCCGTTTCTTTCATAACAATCAAACTGCTGTTAGCTAGTTTTTTCATGAATTTCGCA
>PXYQ01000133.1 GCA_003023645.1 Candidatus Arcticimaribacter sp.
TTAGCTGGTATAGGAATGACGACTGGTTTGATCTTCTTTTGGAGTGGAATCAAGAAAAATGTATTTGGTGAAAAAGGCTTACCTCCAAATATGGAAGTTTATGAAAAACCAATTGTAGGAATTCCACAGAAAACATTTATACCAATTCTTGCTCTTTTGTTTGTTCCAATAATTGCTTATGTTTTATCTTCTTATGAGGCAATTATGGGAGGAGAGTCCATTTTAGGGAATGAAACTATCGTAGGTTTAATTTTCAAAGTAATTGGAATTACTATATTAATCTATCTTGGAAGCATCATGCTGAAAGCTACTTTAGATGAACGTAAGAAATTATTTATGGCAGTTTTAATTACGTTCTTCATGACTTTATTCTGGGGATTCCATGAGTTGTCTGGAAGTGTAATTACCTTATTTGCTTCTCGAAATGTTGCATTAGATGGATTCATGACTGCAGCGCAAACAAATTCTTTAAACTCAATGTTCATTATTATTCTTGCGATTCCAATTTCGTTGTTGTGGGGGTATTTATCTAAGAAAAATCTAAACCCTAGAACCCCCTACAAATTTGGCCTGGGGTTAGTTTTAGCAGGGGCAAGTTTTTATATTTTAGCCTTAAGTGAAGGCAGTGCAGATGAAAATGGAATGGTTCCTTTCGCATACTTAATAGTGATGTACTTCGTTTTATCCATTGGAGAATTATTCATGTCTCCGGTTGGGTTGTCAAAAATCACGAGTTTATCACCAAAACGCATCGTAGCGTTTATGATGGGAATTTGGTTCTTGTCTTCGGCCTATGCTTTTCAAATTGTAGGTTTTATTGGTAAACAATTAGCAGTAGAAAGTACAGATGCAAATGTTGGAGGTTTAGATACTTTAGCTATTTACACAGATGGCTTCATGTTAATTTCACAATAC
Source organism: Candidatus Arcticimaribacter sp. (assembly GCA_003023645.1). Taxonomy (GTDB): domain Bacteria; phylum Bacteroidota; class Bacteroidia; order Flavobacteriales; family Flavobacteriaceae; genus Arcticimaribacter. Next base: position 916 of record PXYQ01000133.1, read on the forward strand.
GCTTTAGGTGCTGGATTAATAGTTATTATCTTTTCTCCATTAATGAAAAAACTAATGGGAGACGTACATTAAAAAACTCATGACTATGAAAATTAAACTTCTTGTTTTATTATTATTAAGTTCTTTAGGAACTTATGCGCAACAAATACAATGGATGAGCTTATCCGAAGCTCTAGAAGCTCAGAAGAAAGAGCCCAAAAAAATCATAATGGATGTTTACACTAAATGGTGTGGACCTTGTAAGTTGTTGGATAAAAAAACCTTTGCAAATCCTGACTTAGCACGCTATGTTTCCGAACATTTTTATGCCGTAAAGTTCAATGCTGAAGGGAATGAGCCCATCCGCTTTTACGATCAGAACTATGTGAATCCAAATTATGATGAGCGTAAAAAAGGAAGAAATGCAACCCATCAGTTCACTCAGTTTTTAGGTGTAAGAGGATATCCGACTATGGTGTTTTTCAGTGAAGACGGTGATCCAATAATGCCGGTTGTCGGTTATTATACTGCGCAACAATTGGAGCCGTACCTTAAAATGATTAAGCAAGGAGATTATATGGTTTTTCAAGATCCTGAGGATTTTGAAAAATACCTAAAAACCTATGTTCCTCGTTTTCGTGGAAAGTAAATACGGCCCTTCTTTTTGGGTGTCGTAAAAGGGAATATCAAATTTATTACATGTTTTTTTCCATCGGTTTTTAAAGCTTGGATAACTGCTTCCATCTGCAATGATTTGATCAACATCATTTTGGAGTAGGATCGCTTCTAGATTAACTTTAGTGTTTTTTGTCAACACGAGCAGGTTTTTTTGTTTCTTGAAATCAAAACCTTCTGCCCAAAGACTATCAATGAAAAACAAAGTTTTATCTTCTAATGTATAACTGTTTTTCAGCCCTTCAATTGCGATAGTGTCAATGCTGAATTCGTTTTGAAATTCCTCGACCAACCGATTGTTTCTCGCCATGTCTTCTGAACTGAAAACGCTTAGCGTTTTTTTGTTTTTATAAAACAATACGGTATTGTTATATGCTGGCATTAACCAAACAGCTGTTGTTGCTTCATTTGCTATTCTACTTTTATGTGCCTGCCACTGCAATAAAAGAATCCCAAAAAACAACCCCACAAGTGTTCTTCTCTTTGATTTTATAAACATGAAATACAGAAACACAAGTAACGTGTATGTTAGTAATACTTCATGAACAGACAGTCTTAATTCCTCAAAAAAGAACACCTCTTGGTTTACTACCCAGAGGACAAAATTATTTAGGCCTGCTGTCATCAAATCGAGTATGTCGATTAAAAATGTGGGGAGTATTTGCCAATCAAGCAAGATCAGACTACCAATTCCTAAATACAAATAAAGAGCAACAAAAGGGAGTACCGCCCAGTTGGTAATAAGAAACAATCCTGGAAACTGATGGAAATGATATATAGCTAATGGACTTACTGCTATTTGAGCTGCCAGTGTAACCGTTGTCATCACCCAAAATCGATCTAATAATCTGTTCTTTATGGGTAATAGTTTTACGAGTATAGGTTGCAAGATGAGTATTCCGAATACAGCTAGGTAACTCATCTGAAACCCAAGTTGTTTGATGTATAATGGATTGCTGAAAATCAGCACACCGAAAGATAAGAGCAGCAAGTACAGAGTGGGAGGACTTCGCTTGAGGTACGTTCCGATACTGAATAGCGAAAACATAGTTGCGGCTCGGATTACTGAGGCATTTGCTCCTGTTAGGAAGGCGTAACACCAAAGCGAAATGATGATCATAAAAACCTGTATGTAATTTCCTTTTGGTAAATACCGTAGTGGTTTAAAAAACCATCCCAAGAGAACCATCAATAAGCCCATATGCAATCCTGAAATTGCCAGAATATGTACAATTCCGGCTTGAGCATAACGATCCATCCACACACGATCTAGCTCGCTACGTTCACCCAGAATCAATGCCATGAGTAATTGTTTGGTCTCTTCTTTAAAGGCACTAGATTCGATAGCATTTAGCTTTTGCTGCTTTAACACCCTTAACCAACCCATCAGCGAAAAACGCTTTCTTTTTAATTCAACAAAATCATTTAAATCAAGTTGATGACTAACACCAATACTAAGTAAGTAATTTTTGTAATTAAAACCCCCTATGTTGTTAGATGCTTGTATTGGTTTTAGTGCGTTTGAAGTTTTTAATGTAAAATCTAAATCCAGTTCTAGTGAATCTTCTTTTCGCATACGAATTAAGAGCTTGCCTGATGCCTTTTTATCGTTTAGCGCAATTACATCAGCATAATATCGGTGATAAGTAGGAGTCGATCGCAGGCGATCCGTAATTGTAATTTGAAGTTGATTCGGATCATCAACTTGGTGCTTCGTCATAAAATGATCCTTATCGACTTGTAGTGCCTGATTAGCTCGATTAATTCCAATAAAAAAACTAATGATGCATAATAGGGTTGGAACGAAAATAAAATTATTTTTCTTTGCTATCCATGCGATAAGAAGGCCTAAGAGGCAGAAAGATAAAAGATGTGTGTTTAGGAAAGGGGATTCTACTTCGAATTGGATGTTACAGATAACACCCAAAACAAAACAAATTAGAAGCGGAGTAAGAGTAAAATTTGGAAATTTCACTTCATAAAAGTAGTTATTTTATAATACTAACTATTTTTTACGAAGTAATTCTAGCATTGCAATTGCAGTTTTGGTACTGGCACCACCAGCGGATAATTTAGAATGTAACTGCTCATATGCGGTCAAAAGTTGATTTCTTTTTTCGGATTCTGTTATCAATTTCAATTCTTCTGCTATTCGAGCTACAGTAAAATCGTTCTGAAGAATTTCAGAGACTATTGCTTTATCCATAATCAAGTTCACTAGCGAAATAAAGGGCAGTGTAATGATGCGTTTTGCAATCTGATAGCTCAAAAAACTACTGCGGTAACATACCATTTGGGGTACTCTAAACAACGCAGTTTCGAGAGTAGCGGTTCCACTAGTTACTATGGCTGCAAAACTATTTTTGAGTAGAGGATACGTCTGGTTTTGAACCAAAAGCACCTGTTGTCCTTTTAGAAATTGTTGATACCATTCAAAATCTATTCCTGGCGCTGCAGCGATGATGAATTTATACTGAGGGAAACACTCGATAACCTCTATGAAAGTCGGCATCATTTTAATTATTTCTTGTTTTCTACTCCCAGGCAATAAGGCGATTATTGGCGTATTTGCATCTAGCTTTTGATCAGCTCTGAACGTGTCATTTTCTATCAGAGATTCTTGAATTACGTCAACCAAAGGATTGCCAACAAACTGTACTTTGTAATTATGCTTGTCTTTATAATAAGGTTCTTCGAAGGGCAAGATTACATAAAGTGCATCTAAATCCTTTTTTATTTTTGAAATCCGATTTTCTTTCCAAGCCCAGATTTGGGGGCTGATATAATAGAGGTTTTTAAAGCCTTGCTTCTTTGCCCAAGCAGCTATACGTAAGTTAAAACCGGGGTAGTCGACATAGATTATCGCATCCGGATTGAAGTTTATAATGTCTTTTTTACAAAAGGAAATATTTTTTAAGATCGTTAACAGGTTGATAAAAACTTCCCAAAACCCCATAAAGGCTAATTCTTTATAGTGTTTCACTAAAGTTCCTCCAACGGCTTGCATTTTATCACCACCCCAAAATCGAAACTCT
>PXYQ01000134.1 GCA_003023645.1 Candidatus Arcticimaribacter sp.
ACATTCCGAACGAGGAGTTTATAAGACCACCAATGGAGGTAAGTCATGGAAGAAAATTTTATATGTAAATGATAAAACCGGTGCTGCCGATTTGGTGATAGACCCGACTAATCCCAATAAATTAGTTGCCGCTATGTGGGAACACAAACGCGATCCTTGGTTTTTCAAATCAGGAGGTTCGGGGAGTGGACTTTATGTAAGTTTTGATGGTGGTGAAAATTGGTCTAAGAAAACGGATGAAGACGGTTTGCCTAAAGGTGATCTTGGGAGAATCGGTTTGGCAATTGCAGCGAATAAAACAAACATTATCTATGCCTTAATCGAATCAAAGAAAAATGCATTATATAAGTCTGAAGATGGGGGTTTCAAATGGAAGAAAATAAATGATAAAGACGATATTGGAAACAGACCTTTTTATTACTCCGATATTGCGGTTGATCCGCAAAATGAAAACCGAGTATTTTCTGTATTTACGTATGTAAATGTATCGCAAGATGGTGGGAAGAATTTCAGTCAACTGATGCCCGCTTACGGAGTGGACAACGGTGTTCATCCAGATCATCATGCGTGGTGGATTCATCCACAAGACGGATCGTTTATGATCGATGGAAATGATGGTGGCTTAAACATAACACGCGATGGCGGTAAAACCTGGCGTTTTATTGGCAACATTCCTGTTGCTCAATTCTACCACATTAGTGTAGACAACGAATTCCCGTACAATGTGTATGGCGGAATGCAAGACAACGGATCTTGGAGGGGCCCAGCCTATGTTTGGAAAGTACAAGGAATTAGAAATTCATACTGGCAAGAAATTGCTTTCGGAGATGGATTTGACGTAGTCCCCGACTTGGACGACTCACGCTATGGTTATGCCATGAGTCAACAAGGGTATGTGTCCCGTTATGACTGGAAAACCGGAAACAATTATATCGTTCGCCCTACACATCCAGAAGCAAATACACGCTTACGATTCAATTGGAACGCTGCCATTGGACAAGATCCTTTTGATAACAGTACCGTTTATTTCGGAAGTCAATTCGTTCATGTTAGTAAGGATAAAGGGCAAACCTGGAAAGTAATTTCTCCAGATTTAACGACCAACGATCCCGAAAAACAAAAGCAAAGCGAAAGTGGAGGACTTACTCTAGATGCAACTGGTGCAGAAAACCATTGTACGCTTTTAGTGATTGAACCTTCTACAGTTGAAAAAGACATGCTTTGGGTTGCTTCTGACGACGGACGTGTGCATTTCACACAAGATGCAGGGTCAACTTGGAATGAAGTTAGCAAAAACATCAAAGGACTTCCTAAGGGGAGTTGGATTACCCAAATCAAAGCTTCAAACAAAAACAAAGGAGAAGCCTTGTTGGTTGCAAATGATTACAGAAGATTCAACTATACACCTTATGCATACAGAACCAAGAACTATGGTAAAACATGGGAGCGTATTGTAGATGGTGCCGATGTAGAGAGTTACACATTGAGTATCATAGAAGATCCGATCAATGCAAACTTGATGTTTTTAGGAACCGATGATGGACTTTATATTACGCTTAACGCAGGAAAGCAATGGGATAAGTTTGATGCTGAAATTTTTCCAACCGTTTCGGTAAAAGATTTGGTTATTCACCCCAGAGAACACGATTTGGTAATTGGAACTTTTGGAAGAGCAGCTTGGGTTTTAGATGATATTCGCCCACTCAGAGCTTTGGCTTCTAGCCCTAGTAAAATTGAAAAGGACGTACAACTATTCGAACCACCAACAGCCTATTTGGCAGCTTATCAGCAGCCAACTGGGAGTCGTTTCGGCGCAGATGCAATGTACCAGGGTACCAACCGAAAATACGGAGCCATGCTTTCTTATTTCGTCAACCCTCCTGTTAAAAAAGAGGAGGATACTGAAAAAGACGAAGAAGAAAAAGATAATGATAAAGATGAAGCTGAAAAGAAAGAAAATAAAAAAGACTCGCTAACCCTTATGGTATACGATGGAGCGCGTTTGATTAGAACCTTAAAAAAGAAGGTTCCTAAAGAAAAAGGGATTCATCGTTGGTATTGGAATATGGATGAGAAAGGAGTTTCTAGACCGAGAAGAAAACCGAGTAAATCAAAAAGAGAGCCTTCGGGAGTGGAAGTGAAGCCAGGAACGTATCGTTTAGTTTTGTCTTTTGGAGACGAACAATCTGAGCAGACTGTTGAGGTTAAAAGCGATCCAAGATTAACCGTAGATCCTGCGAACATTGATGCTGTATATACGGCATCCAAAGAATTAGAAGGATATACCGCTGCAGCTGCAAGTGCTGTAAAGCAACTAGCAGAGAGTAAGCAAACACTAGCTGATTATAAAAAACTTTTTAAAGAAAACAAATCAGACAAAATGAAGGCTTTGCTGAAAGAAATGAAAAGCCAGTCCAAAACCATCGATTCTTTAATCGCACTCTATATTGGTAAAGAGGACAAACGCCAAGGGATTGTTCGTAATCCAGAAAGTAATGTTTTGACGCGTATTAGAAATGCATCACGTTATATTAGAAGTCGTCAAGATGGGATTACGGAGACAGAAAACAAATTGCTTCAGCATGCTAAAGAAGAGTTGGGAGTTGCAATTGGACAAACCAATACTTTCTTCAAAGAAGTATGGCCATTATTAAAAAGTAAAATTGAAGCAGAAGATGCTTCAAGATTCAAAGAAATACAAGAACTAAGTATCGACTAGTTCTACAAATAATCTTTTAGCACTTCCAAGGCAATTCCTCTAGATCCTTTGATCAAGATGGTTTTGTTTTGGAAGTTCTTTTTTTGGAGGTAGGGGATAGCTGAAGTAGTGTTATCGAATTTCTTAAAACTTGAAGTTGATGTTTTGGTTTTATTAAATTCAGGACCAACCAAGAGTACTTTCTCTATGTTTTTTGTTTCGATTAAATCCACAATCTTTTGATGTTCCTCATCTGCAAAAGATCCTAATTCCAGCATATCACCAAGGATCAAAATTTGATCTTCTTTTTTAAAACTAAAAAAGGAATCTAAAGCAGCTTTCATGCTACTGGGATTTGCATTATATGCGTCGAGCACTAGGGTGTTGGAATCCGTTGTATGCCATTGCGAACGGTTATTTGTTGGATTGTACGCTTCAATTCCTTTTTTTATTTTAGCAGTAGGAATTTTAAAGTATTTTCCAAAGGCTACAGCTGCTGCAATATTGGTGAAGTTGTACGCCCCTTTTAGTTGGCTAATGATTTCTGTTTCCTCTGTAAGAATCACAATGTTTTCATCCGCTCCTCGATCAACATTTCGAACTGTAACTGTTGCTTTACTGTTGGCTCCAAAGGAAAATGTTTCTTGATTCTGAGTACCGAATACTTGTTTCGGATCTGCTGAGTTGATTAGACAGATGCCACTATTCTTAGCTAAGAATTGATAGAGCTCAGATTTCCCTCGAACTACTCCCTCAATACTTCCAAACCCTTCTAGATGTGCTTTTCCGAAATTGGTTATATAGCCATGAGTAGGAGCAGCTATTGCTGCTAAGATTTCAATTTCCTTAAGGTGGTTAGCCCCCATTTCAATCAAGGCAATTGCAGTTTTCGAATTTATATTCAAAAGAGTCAAGGGTACACCAATGTGGTTGTTGAGGTTACCAACCGTTGCTGTAGTATTGAATTGCTGAGACAGTACACTATTGATTAATTCTTTAGTGGTTGTTTTTCCATTCGATCCCGTAAGCCCTATCACAGGTATGCTAAATTGCATACGATGGTGATGGGCAAGTGTTTGCATACTCTTTAGGCAATCTTCAACGAGAATATAACGCATGTCTTCCTTGAAATATTCCGAGTCATCTACAATTACATAAGAGGCTCCTTTTTCGAGGGCTTCCGCTGCAAATGCATTACCATTAAAATGTTCTCCTCTTAGGCATATAAAAAGTGTCCCTTCTTCGATTTGTCGTGAATCGGTAGCAACCCCTGTGGATTTCAGGAAATAGGAATAAAGATCTTTTGCTTCCATAAAATAAAAAAAGGCATTTCGTTAAAAATGCCTTTTGATTTGATTAACCTTTACGTTTGTGTCTTGCCGTTTTTTTAACCTTGCTTTTCGAACCTAATCGAGTCATTGCACATCTAAAACCAATGTGGTCAGTGGCTAGGTATTGTGGCATGTAACGTCTTTGAGCTGGATCGAGCCAGTATGCTCTATCTTTCCAGGATCCTCCCTTATATACACGAACTTCATCAGTAATTAACGAAGTTCTTTTGTTAGATTTATCTTTTGTTCGAACTAAATTACCGTCTTCATCAACAGTAACTTTTGGATGCGTTGGAGCATCGTACATTGTTGTAGTCTCAGGGCGAGCATTTTCACTGTCCTCTTCTTCTTCTCCAAATCTTGAGAATAAACGAGTCGATCCTAAATCACCATCTCTAAAGTTTTTGTTATCACTCTTCGTGAAATTTTGTCTAAGGAATGTTTCTTCTTCATCAATAGCTACTTTTTCTAGTTGACCAGGAAGTCTCTTTAAAAGAACTTTTCCATTAGGAAGTGTATCGTATACCAATTGG
>PXYQ01000135.1 GCA_003023645.1 Candidatus Arcticimaribacter sp.
AGAGGAATTTGCCGAAGAGCTCCAAGACTACGGACGGATCTATATGTATCGTTTCAAACCCAATTATGCGTTGCACGCCCGTCCGTTATCAGACTACCCAGCACAGTCCCAACAAGCAGCTGCGCTTATGCTGATGATTCAAAACAACCTTGATCCTGCCGTGGCACAGCATCCTGAAGAACTGATAACCTATGGAGGAAATGGTGCCGTTTTTCAGAATTGGGCACAATACACCCTCTGCATGTATTATTTAGCGCAAATGACCGACGAGCAAACCTTGCATTTGTATTCGGGGCACCCTATGGGGCTTTTTCCTTCTTCTAAGAATGCACCCCGTGTTGTCGTTACCAACGGCATGATGATTCCCAACTATTCAAAACCCGATGATTGGGAAAAATTCAATGCTCTCGGTGTAACTCAATACGGGCAAATGACCGCTGGTTCTTTTATGTACATTGGGCCTCAAGGCATTGTTCACGGAACAACCATTACCCTCTTAAACGCTTTCCGTAAAATATTACAGCCTGACGAAAACAGTGGTGGGAAAATCTTCTTAACCGCTGGACTGGGCGGGATGAGTGGAGCACAACCCAAAGCCGGAAACATCTGTGGATGCATTACCATTTGTGCGGAAGTAAACCCCAAAGCAGCTACAAAAAGACACCAACAAGGATGGGTTGATCTATTGATCGATACTCTCGATGAGCTGGTTGCTCGGGTGCGAACTGCCCAAGAAAACAAAGAGGTGATTTCCATTGCTTATATCGGAAATGTGGTTGCCGTTTGGGAGCGTTTTGATCAAGAAGACATTCAAATTCATTTGGGATCGGATCAAACATCGCTGCATATTCCGTGGACGGGTGGATATTATCCCGTTAGCCTTTCCTACGAAGAAGCCAATACCATGCTGCAAGAAAATCCGGATGCTTTTAAGAAAGAAGTACAAAAATCCTTGCGCAGGCATGCTGCCATCATTCAAAAACACACCGACAAAGGCACTTACTTTTTTGATTACGGAAACGCCTTTTTACTTGAAGCTTCACGAGCTGGGGCGGACATCATGGCCGAAAATAAGATCGATTTTAAATACCCTTCTTACGTACAAGATATTTTAGGGCCTTTGTGTTTCGATTACGGATTTGGTCCATTCCGTTGGGTTTGCGCTTCGGGGAATGAAGAAGATTTGGATCGGACCGATGCGATTGCATTGGCAGTACTCGAAGAAATCAATACAACTGCTCCTCCAGAAATTCAGATGCAACTACAAGACAACATCCGATGGATTCGGGAAGCGAAAAAAAATAAAATGGTTGTCGGGTCTCAGGCTCGGATTTTATATGCCGATGCCGAGGGCCGCATGAAAATTGCTGCAGCCTTCAATACCGCCATTGCAAACAATACCATCGGCCCCGTAGTTTTAGGGAGAGATCATCACGATGTAAGCGGAACCGATTCTCCCTACCGAGAAACCTCCAACATTTACGATGGCAGTAAGTTTACTGCCGACATGGCGATACATAATGTCATTGGCGATAGCTTTCGAGGTGCTACCTGGGTGTCGATTCACAACGGAGGTGGCGTTGGCTGGGGAGAAGTAATGAACGGTGGTTTTGGTATGCTTTTAGACGGAAGTTCAGAAGCAGCAGAACGTTTAAAAAGTATGCTGTTTTATGATGTCAATAACGGAGTTGCACGCCGCAGTTGGGCAAGAAACGAAGAGGCTATTTTTGCAATACAACGTGAAATGGACCGAACGCCCCAATTGAAAGTTACCCTTCCTAATCTAGTCGATGATGCACTATTAAAAAATTTATTTTAAATGCAAACACTTTTTACCAACATCAAAGAACTCCTTCAGATTCGAGAAGCATCTGTTGCTTTTGTGGCAGGAGCGGACATGAACATACTCCCAGCTATCAAAAATGCTTTTTTACTTGTAGAAGAAGGTCGGATTGCAGCATTTGGATCCATGGAATCTTGTCCAACTCTGGAGGGAAAAGAAGTTGTGGATGCAACAGGAAAAATGCTTTTACCTTCTTGGTGTGATTCTCACACACATTTGGTCTATGCTGGAAATCGAGAAGAAGAGTTTAAGGATCGCATCAACGGTTTGAGCTATGAAGAAATAGCGAACAAAGGCGGTGGGATTTTAAATTCTGCCAAGACCTTACAGGCAACCTCAGCAGAATCGTTATACCAACAAAGTAAAGTGCGATTAGAGGAAGTGATGCGTTTGGGAACCGGTGCCTTGGAGATTAAATCGGGCTATGGACTAACCCCAGAAGCAGAACTGAAAATGCTGCGGGTCATCAAACGCTTACAAGAAGAAACTTCCATTCCGATTAAAGCAACCTTCTTGGCTGCTCATGCCCTTCCAGAGGCTTTTAAATCAAATAAAGCGGGATTCCTACGCAAGATGTTGGGTGAAGTTTTACCTGTGCTTAAAGCGGAAGATTTGGCTTCGGCCATTGATGTCTTTTGTGAAACCGGATATTTCTCTCCTGAGGATACCGCCGAAGTATTACAAGCAGCACAAGCTTATGGTTTGGTTCCTAAAATCCACGTCAACCAATTCAATGCTATTGGCGGAGTAGCCGTTGGGGTACAATACAATGCCCGTTCTGTGGATCATTTGGAAATCCTGACCGATGCAGATGTGGCCGTTTTACAAGGAAGTAAAACCATGCCCGTTGCTTTACCCGGTTGCTCTTTCTTTTTGGGGATACCGTATACGCCTGCTCGAAAAATCATAGCGGCTGGTTTACCCCTAGCACTTGCTTCCGATTATAATCCGGGATCGGCTCCTTCGGGGAATATGAATTTTATTGTTTCGACAGCCTGCATACACATGAAAATGACCCCCGAAGAAGCGATCAATGCCGCTACAATCAACGGGGCGTATGCTATGGAATTGGAACAGGAAGTGGGGTCGATTACCGTAGGGAAAAAAGCCAATTTGATCCTTACCAAAACCTTGTCTTCCTGTACTGTTTTGCCTTATGCCTTTGGCTCGTCAAATATCGAACAGGTTTACATCAACGGAAAACCGCTTTAAATTCAAACATGAACATGCATCAACTACCTACCCCATACGAAGCTCCACTTTCTCAACTCTGGAAAGGAAGAACTACTGCTCCCGAATTGGGAGTTCAATACTGGTACCAACAAGTTCAACTTCTAGATTTGGAGAAAGAATCCGAAACTGATGTTGTTCCCCATGTTGCGCTTTTGGGCTATGCTTGCGACGAAGGTGTTCGAAGAAATAAAGGAAGAGTCGGTGCGGCTCAAGGACCCAATGCAATTCGTAAACAATTGGCGCGTTTGGCTTTTCATCACGATTCATTAAGGATTAGCGATTATGGGAATCTGCTTTGTGCAGACGGGAATTTAGAAGCTTGTCAAAAAGCCTTATCGATTCTTACGGAACAGCTACTAACGCAAGGATCTTTTCCAATTGTTTTGGGGGGAGGTCATGATGTTGCTTACGGTCATTTTGTTGGAATCCACAACGCACTGCAGCAAAAAGGGAATTCCCGTATCGGAATCATCAATTTCGATGCGCATTTCGATTTACGCCCTGTCGAAAATCAGCCCCATTCCGGAACGCCCTTCAATCAAATTTTATCAGAATACGGTAGCACTACCGAATACTTTGCCCTGGGCATTCAACAACCAGCCAATACCCAAGAACTCTTTGCTATTGCAAAAGAAAAAGAGGTGAACTATTTGTTTAATGATGTCTGTGAAAACATTAACTACGAATTAGTTACCTCAAAACTACATGCCTTTATAGAACGCAATGATGCCCTGTACTTGACCATCGACTTGGATGGATTTTCCTCTGCCTATGCGCCTGGCGTCAGTGCGCCATCGCCTATGGGTTTTTCTCCTGCCTTTGCTTTTAAAATGCTGAACTTCCTTATGCAAACCCAAAAAGTTATTGCGGTTGATATTGCTGAATTGAATCCGCGTTACGATCGCGATCAGTCTACCGCTATTTTGGCCGCACGGATTGTGGATGCTGTGGTTGGGGGAGTGTAATCGTTGTTTTATAAAGAGTTTTTATTACAGAGCCGGATCGGAATAAAAACCTCTTCTTTCGAATCCCCACTGTCTGGTTTGTATTGTGCCCCCAAGACTTCAAAATGGGCTCTTTGATCCACCTCATAATCCGAATTTGGTAGCCATTGACCGAAAATATACTCCATGGTTTTCGGGAAATCTTGAGCCTTTCCTTTGTGTATAAAAACAGCATACAGTCCACCCACTAAAGTAAGGGTTTCCATACTCATAGGAATGTTCTTAAATTCGGAAACCTCCACCATTGCACATTTGGTAAACTCCGTTTGCGGGCTAAAATCATTAAAACTCAATGCGGGGTCATACAGCTGAACGGATAAGAAGTCTGCACCAACTTTATTTTGAATCAGGTTTCTTTCGGGCATAAAACCACTCCATAATTGACTCGTGTGGTCTTTTGCCAAGCACATGCGCGATGTTTTTCCAACAAGTTTTTTTTCGGGGAGAGTTTCTATTCTTAGGTGCATGGTT
>PXYQ01000136.1 GCA_003023645.1 Candidatus Arcticimaribacter sp.
ATAAGCTTATGACATTAATTAATCAAGACAATCATTTGGTGGACTAAAAAACCTCCTGTTGAGGGTTTTACTTTTTTTATTAAGTTCAATAACAATAATACATTCCAACGCACACTTAATTAAAGGAGTAGTTTGTGGTTATCGAATTGAAGAAATAGAAGCGGAATTTGAATTGTATAAGCAATGTAGGCAGATAGAAAAACTGATTAATGGATTGGCAAGAGTCCGTAAAATGGGGAAAATTCTACGTGTAGAAAAAAAGTGAATTATTCCAGTAAGATTCAAAATCAAATTGTTTCTTGTATTAATAAAACAATGAAAATGAAAAAACCGATTCTATTGCTTTGTTGTGTTTTTGCACTCCAAACACTCAATGCACAAGAACAACTCATGACCAATGCATTCAACAGAGAGGCTACCCTATTGAATGGGTATTGGAAATACATTGTAGACCCCTACGAGAACGGATTTTACAACTACCGATACGAACCTTTTGAGAATCAAGAGAACCCTGGAAATGGAGCATTTTTTACCAACGCCAAGCGAAAAGATAAAGCAGATTTAGTCGAATATGATTTCGATAAAATGGACAGCCTAAAAGTCCCGGGAGACTGGAATTCACAAAAAGAGAACCTCTTTTATTACGAAGGAAGTCTTTGGTACAAAAAATCGTTCGACTACAGCAAACGCGATCCTGAGAATCGAGTTTTCGTTTACTTTGGCGCATCGAATTACGAAACAGATGTTTACTTAAACGGTACAAAACTTGGAAAACATATAGGGGGTTTTACTCCTTTTCAATTTGAAGTTACAGAACTGCTTCAGGAGCAAGAAAATTTTATCATTGTTAAAGTTGATAATAAGAGAAAAAAAGAAGGCGTGCCTACACTCAATACCGATTGGTGGAATTACGGAGGAATTACCCGAGAGGTAAAACTGATTGAAACGAGCAAAACATACATTGCAGATTATCAGATTTCTTTAAGCAAAGAAAACAAGCAGCTTGTAAATGGATCCATTGAACTGAACGGAGACAACAAAAGCAAGAAAAGAATCAAGATTTCAATTCCAGAACTCAACATAACGAAAGAGTTGAAAACGGATGGTGAAGGTAAATGTGTGTTCGAGATAAACGTAAAGAGCATGACCTATTGGTCGCCAGAAACTCCAAAATTATACAAGGTGGTTTTAAGTACGGTGGAGGATACAATTACTGATCAAATTGGATTCAGAACCATTGAAACAAAAGGAGCAGATATTGTACTCAATGGAGCGTCTGTTTTTTTAAAGGGAATTTCAATTCACGAAGAAAGTCCCATCAATGGCGGTAGGAGTAATTCAAAAGAAGATGCTCGCAAATTACTTGAACATGCCAAATCGCTTGGCTGTAACTACATCCGACTGGCACACTACCCCCACAACGAATACATGGTTCGCTTGGCAGATGAAATGGGCATTTTAGTTTGGGAAGAAAACCCTGTTTACTGGACAATTTCGTGGGAGAACGAAGACACGTATTTGAATGCTCAAAATCAGATTTTAGAAGTAATACAGCGGGATAAAAACAGAGCAAGCGTAATTATTTGGTCGATGGCAAACGAAACACCGACAAGCGATGCCAGAAACCGTTTTCTAAGAAGACTTGCTGCGTTCACCAAAGCAAAAGATCCGTCTAGGTTAATAAGTGCTGCTCTTGAGCAACAGAATTTCCAGGAAGATCCCTATACAAGAACCATTCATGATGATTTTGCAAAAGTTGTCGACGTTTTGAGTTTCAATCAATATATTGGTTGGTATGACGGTGGAATAGAAAAATGTAGAGAAATAAAATGGAAGATTACGCAAAATAAACCCGTCTTAATTTCTGAGTTTGGGGCAGGAGCAAAATATGGATTGCATGGTGAAAAGGATGAACGATGGACAGAAGAATATCAGGAATACCTCTATGAAGAAACCTTAAAAATGCTGGATCAGATCGACCAGTTGAGGGGCTTATCGCCTTGGATACTTGTTGATTTCAAATCGCCCAGAAGAGTGCTTCCAGAAATACAAGACAACTACAATCGCAAAGGGCTTATTTCTGAAAAAGGAGAAAAGAAAAAAGCTTTTTTTGTACTTAAACAATATTATGACTCCAAGAATTAGTTAGAATATGTTCCAAGCAGATTGTGTTCTATTTTTTTATTAAATTAGACTTTTTAAATGAAAATCTAAATCCTACCATCTATTCTGAATAATCCTATAACGCCCCAAACCCCAAAAAAACACCATGAAGAAGAATCCAATTAAAGAAACCCTCAGAATCCTATTCATCCTTGCCAGTATTGGCTCATTGTATTTTGTTCCTTGGATTTTAGTGAAAGCATGGATTTTACCCCTACCCGATTCTGTTCAAGAACAAGTAAACGAAGCCATTACATATGATTTTGATGGAATGCTTGTATATGTAGATCAAGCTGGAAAACCCCCGGAATATTATGCCGCCGGCTGGCATGATCGAAAAAATAAAATCCCTGCCGATCCGCATGCTTTATTCAAAATTGCTAGTATAACAAAACTATATGTAGCTGTTGCTACAGCAAAATTAGTCCACGAAAAACGCCTGTCGCTCGATAAAACAGTAGCTGAATACTTTCCCGAACTTGTGGGTAGAATTGAATATGCAGATCAAATAACCTTGAGAATGATGCTGCAACATAGAAGCGGTATTCCCAACTTTGTTGATCATCCTGAATATTGGAGTAACCCCCCTAAAAACAAAGAGGAAACCCTAGCCTATGGGCTCGATTTACCAGCGACCTTTAAACCAAATACAGCTTATGGTTATTCGAACACAGCTTATATGCTGATTTCTGATCTTGTTGACAAAGTATTGGGATACACTCACCAGCAATACATCAAAGAAGAAATTTTGATACCGCTTGGACTCAAAAACACTTTTGGTTCGATTCATGAAGTGAATATAGACGATGTGATGAGCGGCTATTATGTTGGATATGAAGAGGATCAAAAAACGGACTTCTCAGGCTTAATGATTGCTACAGCTGAGGATGTGGGAATCTTTATCAGAGCATTAAACGATGGCTCCGTTTTTAACGAAGGAGAACAAGAAATTTATTCTTCGATTTATGTGTACAAGCATACCGGTTTGCTCGTCGGTTACCAAAGTATTGCAGAGTACCACGAAGATATGGACACCGTTGTTATTCAATTCAACAACACCACCAACTTCGATGGATACGATTGGAATTTAGCAGAAATAATGTACGGACGTATTGTGAAAATAGTACGGAAGAGAGCAGATGAGGATTAATCCAATACCCCGTGTTTCTTCAGAACAGCATCTACACAGTTGATACCATCAATGGCGGCAGACATAATACCACCAGCATAGCCAGCGCCTTCTCCGCAGGGATATAAGCCATCAACATCTTCATGAGACAAGGTAGTGTCGTTTCTAGGAATAAGAACCGGAGCAGAGGTGCGCGATTCGGGTGCATGGATCACCGCTTCGTTGGTTGCATAGCCTTTCATCTTTTTACCAAATGCGATAAAAGCTTTCTTGAGTCGCTTCGATAACATTAGGGGTAAAACTTCATTCAAATCGACACTTGCAATTCCGGGGTGGTAGGAGGTTTTAGGGAAGTCTTTTGATACGCGACCCTCGATAAAATCTAGTAATCGTTGTGCAGGTACTTGCTGGGTTTTTCCGGCGGCTTCCCAGCAGGTTTTCTCAACAGACTTTTGAAAATTTAGACTTACAAAAGGATCTTCTTTAGAATAATTCGGGAGGTCTTTGGGTTCTACACTAACCACTATTCCAGAATTCGAATACGGATTGTTTCGTTTACTCGGACTCCATCCGTTGGTAACTACTTCACCAGGCTCTGTAGCACAAGGTGCTATTATTCCACCTGGGCACATACAAAAAGAATACACACCCATGCCGTCTACCTGCTCCACCAAACTATAGGAAGCGGGAGGCAAATAGGGATTGTGATCGTCTCCATGATACTGAATCTTATCGATGAGTTCTTGCTGATGTTCTACACGAACACCAATGGCGAAAGGCTTGGCCTCAATCTTTATTTTTTTGGCGTGAAGTAGGTAATATATATCCCGAGCTGAATGACCAGTTGCCAAAACAACATCGTCAAATTCGTGCCACTGATCCTTATTTATTTGAATGGAATGAACTTGTTTTTCTTCAACCCGAATATCGGTGAGTTTAGAATCGAAATGTACTTCCCCCCCAGCCTCTATGATTGCATCGCGCATGGTACTGATGATCTTGGGAAGCTTGTTGGTTCCAATATGCGGATGGGCGTCGACCAAGATATCGGAATCAGCACCAAAGAAAACCAACCACTCCATTGCCTTGAGTACATTGCCTCGCTTTTTTGAACGTGTATATAGCTTTCCATCCGAAAAAGTCCCAGCGCCACCTTCACCATAACAGTAGTTCGACTCTGGATTGACGTTTTGTTCTTTTGTTATTTTGGCTAAATCCCTTCTTCGTGCACG
>PXYQ01000137.1 GCA_003023645.1 Candidatus Arcticimaribacter sp.
CAAATTACAAAACATCAAGGAAGGGTCTTATGAAATGATTGCCATTCAAGATGCTGGAAAAAATTATCTTTTTGATCAGAACATTGATAAAATCGGCTTTTTTGACGAACCTGTTCAACTCCCAAGAGACTCGCTCAAATTTCCTGTTCTGTTTAAAGAAATACCAAATTTCGATTGGGCAAGACCACAATACATAAACGACCATCATATTGTTTTTGGATATTATGGAAACCCTGAAGAAAAAGAAATTGAACTTATTAGTGAGGTTCCCGAAGATTTTAAATACCTAATCACCAAACACACGGAACAAGATAGTTTAGATTTTTGGTTCGCAGGGATTAAAGAAATCGATTCCCTGGTTTTCAATTTGACTGGAAAAGATTCTATAGAGCAAAGAATCGTTAAGCCGGCTCGACCAAAAATTGATTCATTGGAATTTAGTTTTTCACATCGAGGGAGTATTGATTTTCTAGATACTTTGGCATTAAAAGCGACCTTACCACTAGTAGCGATTGACAAAGATTTTATTGAAATCAGAGATGTCGACTCCTTAGTTGTACCCTTTACTTCTACGATCAATTCAAACCAAAATAAAATTATTTTTGACTTTGAAAAAACACCTAATGATCGCTATACCATTCGCCTTTTACCCAATGCTGCAACTGATTTTTGGGGGAGCACCAACGATACTTTAAATATAACTCTAGCCACTAAAAAGCTAGAAGATTACGGGATTATTATTCTTACGGTGGAAACGGAAGGAACATATAATTACTTTCTTCAACTTTTAGATGCAAGAGGAAATGTAGTTAGAAAAGCATTGAAAAGTGAAAACAATCGCTATACATTTGATTATCTACTTCCAGGGACCTATAGTATTCGTATGATAAAAGATCGCAACAACAATCAACAGTGGGATACCGGAAATTACTTGAAAAAAATTCAACCCGAAGAAGTAGTTTATATGGAAGGTGAAATTGATTTACGTGCCAATTGGGATCAAAATGAAACTTTTACTGTAAAAGAAACGAATCGCGATCGTTAAGAAAGTTCAATTGCGTTCGTATCGCTTCTTGATCGTTTTTATTTAAAGTCACTTGAGTCAAACCCTGTTTGTTCTCTGCAGTTCCCAAACAAGCTCCTAAAGGGTCATAAGCAGCGCTATGACCCGGATATATATTGTCGTTAGCATCTGACCCAATTCGGTTTACACCAAGTGTAAAACTCATATTCTCGATTGCACGCGCCTGCAAGAGTGTATCCCATGCATGGATTCTTGGAGCCGGCCAATTGGCCACAAAAACCAGCAAATCATACGCTGAGGTATTCCTCGACCAAACTGGAAAACGGAGATCGTAACATATTCTAAGGCACACCTTCCATCCTTTAAAATCTATAATCCCATCTGTTGCACCAGCTTGATAAGCAACATGTTCTCCTGCCGGTGTATACCGGTGCCTTTTATCATAATGATGGGTGCTGCCATCTACATTGACCCATACGAATCGGTTATAAAACTTCCCTTCTTCTTCGATTGCAATACTACCTGCTACTGCCACTTGAAGTTTTTCGGACCACCGTTTCATCCACTGAATGGTGATGCCCGACATGGGCTCGGCAACCCGTTCAGGGCGCATCGTAAAACCTGTAGAAAACATTTCTGGAAGAAAAACCACATCGGTACTTGAAGCTAGCTGTTCGAAGTACGTTTCGATCTGTTTTCTATTGGATTGGGGTTGTTCCCAAAGCAAATCAGTTTGAATCAAGGCAACATTCAATTCTGTTTTCATGTGGACAATTTTAAATAAAAATACATAAAATTAAAACGCTTTTTAAGATCTATTAATCTGAACTGATTCTTTTTCTTCTATCTTTAAACCTACAGACTAAACTCATTACACTATGGAAAAAAAATATATAGTTGCATTTGATCAAGGAACTACCAGTACTCGAGCTATTATTTTTGATAAAAAAGGAAGCATCATAGCCATCTCTCAAAAAGAACTTCAACAATATTATCCGCAATCGGGTTGGGTAGAACACGATGCGAGTGCCATCTTCAATGATCAACTCGAAGCCTTTGATAACGTAATGTCAGAAACCGGAATTGATGCTTCGGAAATTGCTTCTATCGGAATTACTAACCAACGAGAAACAACCGTTGTATGGGATAAAAATACAGGCGAACCAATACACAAGGCCATTGTATGGCTCGACAAAAGAACCACTCCAATTTGTGATCAGCTCAAAGCGGATGGTTTAGAAACTTACGTAAAAGAAAATACCGGCTTGGTAATCGATTCCTATTTTTCGGGAACCAAACTCAAATGGATTTTAGATGAAATTCCCGGGGCACGCAAGCGCGCCGAGGCAGGAGAATTACTTTTTGGAACCATCGATTCTTGGTTGATTTTTAAATTAACCCAAGGAAAAAACCATGTAACGGATCATACCAATGCTTCACGAACGATGATTTACAACATCAAAACATTGTCATGGGATGAGAAAATGTTGCAAGCGATGGGGATTCCATCATCCATGTTGCCGCATGTACAAGAATCTTCTTCCGACTTTGGCTCCTTAGATTATAAAGGAATTCATATTCCAATTTATGGGGTAGCGGGAGATCAACAAGCAGCCTTATTTGGACAAGGTGGTCATCAGCCTGGAATGGCAAAAAACACATACGGAACGGGTTGTTTTCTTTTACTCAATACAGGAAAAGAACACTTGATTTCTAAAAACGGACTGCTTACAACCTTAGCATGTAGTGTTGAAAACGAAAAACCCAATTACGCACTCGAGGGGAGTATATTTATTGGTGGAGCGTCGATTCAATGGCTACGAGATCAATTGAATTTAATTGACCATGCTGCCGAAACCGAAGCAATTTGTACTTCTATTCCACCTCTGGAAGATTTATACGTAGTTCCTGCATTTGCAGGTTTGGGTGCTCCTTATTGGGATGCAAAAGCAAAGGGTTCTATTCATGGAATAACCTTAGATATCGGCAAAAAAGAACTTACAAAAGCCACGGTTGAGGCAATGGCATATCAAACTAAAGATGTAATCGATGCCATGCTCGAAGATAGCGGCTCTTCAATTGTATCTCTTAAAGTTGATGGAGGAGCTTCTGCAAATAATTATCTGATGCAATTTCAATCCGACATTTTGAATGTAGAGGTTGACCGTCCCAAAATGCTAGAAGTAACCGCGCTAGGCGCAGCGTTTTTAGCTGGAATTAAAGCTGGAGTATGGACCCTCGATTCAATTGAAGAAGTACGAGAACGAGAAACCCTTTTTAGCCCGACCATGGAACAAGAAATAAGAGACAAAAAATACAGTGGGTGGCAAAGTGCTGTGGAACGAACAAAATCAAGCTAATTCAATTTTTTGAATCAAAACCTTAGGTCATGAAAACATATTACTTTTTACTTATAACAGCTGTCCTTCCTTTTTGTGCACTTGGACAAGACTACTATTATCCTGAAAAAAACGGTGCTTGGGAAATGCAAACTCCAGAAGCATTCGAAATCAATCCAAAACATTTGGAAGATGCTGTTTCTTTTGCAAAGGAGAATGAATATAGCGGTGGTCGTGATTTACGCGTAGCTATTGTTAAAGGTTTTGCACAAGAACCCTACCATCAAATTTTAGGCCCTACCAAAAAACACGGTGGCCCAGCTGGGATGATTCTAAAAAACGGTTACGTTATTGCCCAGTGGGGCGACACCAAACGCGTTGACATGACTTTTAGCGTCACCAAAAGTTATTTATCAACCTTAGCAGGTCTGGCAGTTGATCGCGGCTTAATTGCTTCTACTGACGACTTTTTAACCGACTATATTTGGGATTCTACTTTTGACGGTGAGCACAATCAAAAAATTCGATGGGATCATCTTTTGACACAAACTTCCGATTGGTCGGGGAGTATTTGGGGGCTTCACGATTGGGCCGATCGTCCATCTAAAAAAGGTGCAATTGATGACTGGAAAAATCGAGTACTCAATGAGCCTGGAACTTATTTTAAATACAATGATGTGCGTGTAAACGTACTCTCCTATTCCCTCTTGAATGTTTGGAGAAAACCTTTGCCTCAAGTTTTGAAAACGGAAATTATGGATCCAATCGGAGCCTCTACTACTTGGCGTTGGTTTGGCTACAGAAACTCTTGGACACCGATTGATGGCGTTCAGGTAGAATCAGTTTCTGGTGGTGGGCATTCAGGAGGTGGTTTATTCATTAGCACCGAAGATCATGCGCGTTTCGGATTACTCTTTTTATCGAAAGGCTCTTGGAATGGAAAACAACTACTAAGTGAAAAATGGATTGAACAAGCGACTACAGCTTCTGCAGTAAATCCAAATTACGGTTATCTCTGGTGGCTGAATAAGAAAGGTGCTCGCTCTTGGGAAGGTGCTGCCGAAAACATATACTATGCCGCAGGTTTTGGCGGAAATTTCATCATCATTATTCCTGATCAAAATGTAGTTGTTGTTACACGCTGGCTCGAGCCTTCGCA
>PXYQ01000138.1 GCA_003023645.1 Candidatus Arcticimaribacter sp.
ACCGTACTTTTATATTCTGGGTGGTATTGAACTCCCACAAACCAAGGATGGTCCGGATTCTCAACCACCTCAACTAAACCTGTTTTAGGGTTAATTCCAGTAGCTTTTAGTCCAGAAGTCTCAACTTTTTTTCTGTATTGATCATTGAATTCATAACGGTGACGATGACGTTCCGAAATTGTGTTTTTACCGTAAGCTTTATGTGCCAGTGAACCTTCCAACAAATCACAATCCCAAGCACCTAACCTCATGGTGCCTCCCATATCGGTTATTGTTTTCTGATTTTCCATAATTGAAATTACAGGCTCAGCACAATGTTCATCCATTTCAATTGAATTGGCATCTTTAAGTCCCATAACGTTTCGAGCGTGTTCAATAACAGCCATTTGCATTCCCAAACAAATTCCTAAGAATGGAATGTTGTTTTCACGAACATAACGAACAGCGTCAATCTTACCTTCTGTACCTCGACCTCCAAATCCTGGAGCAACAATTACGCCATCAAGATTCTTAAGTTTTTCAGATACATTTTCAGCATTTAAAAATTCTGAATGAATTGAGACAACCTTAACCTTAACTTCATTAGCAGCACCAGAATGAATTAAGGATTCTAAAATAGATTTATAGGAATCTTGTAGTTCTACATATTTTCCGATCAGACCAATTGTAATTTGCTCTTTTGGACTTTTATGTTTTCTTAAAAACTCTTTCCATTGATCTAAATCACTTGCTCTGCTTTCTAACTTCAACATACTCAAAACCACTTGATCTAGACCTTCGTCTAACATCAACAAAGGAACATCATATATGGTTTCAGCATCGATAGATTCGATAACTGCTTCTTGTTTCACATTGCAAAACAAGGCTAGTTTTCGTTTGATATCATCCGATATTTTGTGTTCTGTTCTACACACAAGGACATTGGCTTTTACACCGCTCTCCATTAGCGTTTTAACAGAATGCTGTGTTGGCTTGGTTTTTAATTCACCAGCTGCAGAGAGGTATGGAACTAAGGTTAAATGTATAACCATTGCGTTCTCATCGCCAAGTTCCCAAATCAATTGACGAACTGCCTCTACATAAGGAAGTGATTCTATATCCCCTACAGTGCCTCCGATTTCAGTAATTACAATATCATAATCTCCTGACTCTCCCAAAAGACACATCCGTTCTTTGATTTCGTTGGTGATATGCGGCACAACTTGTACTGTTTTCCCAAGAAAAACACCTTTGCGTTCTTTATCAATAACACTCTGATAAACTCGCCCTGTTGTTACGTTGTTTGCTTGTGAAGTGGAAACGTTTAAGAAACGTTCATAATGTCCTAAATCAAGGTCGGTTTCTGCACCGTCATCCGTTACAAAACACTCGCCGTGCTCATAGGGATTAAGCGTGCCAGGATCGACATTGATATAGGGGTCAAACTTCTGAATCGTTACACGGTACTTCTGTGCTTGTAGAAGCTTTGCTAAAGAAGCTGCAATGATTCCTTTTCCTAAGGAAGAAGTAACTCCTCCAGTAACAAATATATATTTGGTGTTTGACATCCGGTTATTAGTAGTATTGTTAGTTATTTACCGGGCTTAAAAATACAAAAACTATTGAGATAAATAGAGTTCTAAGCCTCATTTCTTAATTTCAAAAACTTCATAACCGCTATGCTCTAACAAGTAGAACGCACGATTTTGATAGCCAGCATTGAGGTTGGGTACATAATCAAATCGAGATTCGATGTATTCTGTCTCTCCAATAC
The DNA here is from genome assembly GCA_003023645.1 of Candidatus Arcticimaribacter sp. Lineage (GTDB taxonomy): Bacteria > Bacteroidota > Bacteroidia > Flavobacteriales > Flavobacteriaceae > Arcticimaribacter. Next base: position 1,754 of record PXYQ01000138.1, read on the forward strand.
TATCCGTACACAACTGTTTCTGATGTGCTAAACGCAAAATCACATCCATAGTCACGTCATATCCTCTCAGCGCTTCTCGTTTGGGTAAATCCCCAAAAGAACTAACGTAGAGGGAATCAAATTTCTCTGAACGATTACTGTCATCTGAATATGCTCCTGCTGTATAGGTGAATTTTAAATTCCCCAATTGCTTTTTAGATATATTGGAATCATCATAAGCATTCGACCTTAGAGTGGTAAACAATTGCACATCACGCTCTTTCGATACTTGCGAATTGAGTAAAGAAGTTACACTGGCGATAAGTCCTAAGTTCTGAGATTCAAAAACAACCTTATTAGACAAAGTATCTACTAATAAGGAATCTATCAAGTCTGGCACTACGTATCCTCCCAACTCAGGTCGTAAAATCTGAGCAAAAGGAAAACGGTTGTGTAATTGTTTTTCTACTTCCCTGTTCAACGTGTCAGTAATAATCAACACATTCTGTGTAGAATCGAGAACCGTATTTAAATAGGTGAACATCTTTTCTCTCAACAACTCTGGGGAAGTAACCGATTGGTATACGTTGGGTCGACTGATCACAGGGTTAGAAGAAAGTGGCGCCACCATGGGGATCAAGCTGAGGCTATCTTGTAAGGACAAGATATCAAAGTTTGAAGGAATCATTGGACCAATCAAAACGTCTGTTTTAGACCAATCTCTATTTTGAAATTCTGTTTGTATATAGGCCTTATCATTCTGAGTGTCCACAACATCCAGAACTACTTCAATTCCTAATTGACTGGCTTCTTTAACCGCCATAACAACACCTGAGTAAAAGTCTAAGGCAAGGGTATGAAGATTTCTTTTCTTTAAAAGAGTTTTAGTTTTTTCAATAGAGTCGAACTCTATTTTATTTGCATTAAAAGGCAACAACAATCCTAAGGTTACTTTAGAATTGAACGGAATAGAATCACGCAAGTCATTCTTTTCAACCAAAAGATCATTCTCTATTTTGAGGTCACCCGTTTGTTCTAATGGGATTTTCAAAATCATTCCTTCTTGTAAACCTGTAGTTTGAAGTATGGGGTTTAAGGAAATTAAATCTGCCTGAGCAACACCTAATTTTTTTTCTAAACGATAAAAACCTTCTTTGGGTTTAACGGTGTAGTAGTTAAACTCTTTCTCCAGTTTCAAGGTTTGAGTTTCTGTGCGTTTGGGTACAATAATCTCTTGTCCGATTTTTAAACCCGAAACAATATCCGGGTTGTATTGTTCTAATTCCTGAATGGTAATGCCATATCGATAGGCAAGACGCCATTTTGTTTCTTTTGGCTGAACCAAATACATAGACAAACTATCGGGTAAACTTGCTTTGGTTATCGGCTCTGGCTTTTTATAAACTGGAATTTGAAGAATCATTCTTTTCTTCAAACCAATTTTTTTAATCAAAGGATTGTATTGTTCTATTTGTTCAATTTGAACATTATACTTCCGTGCCAACCCATACAGCGTTTCTTTCTTTTTCACTTTATGACGTTCAAAAGAATCTGGTTTGACTTGAGCAGTCAAGGTCATGCCAAACAATATAAGAAGGGACAGTAAAAAATATTTAATACGCATATTCGAAGTTAAAAATTATTCCCATTCAATCGTTGCAGGTGGCTTGGAACTGATATCGTATACCACGCGATTTACCCCTTGTACTCGATTAATTATATCATTGGAAGTTTTCTGCAAAAATTCATAGGGTAAATCTACCCAGTCAGCAGTCATTCCATCGGTAGATGAAACAGCTCGAAGAGCAACACATTTCTCATAGGTTCGCTCATCGCCCATTACCCCTACACTATTCACAGGAAGTAAAATAGCACCTGCTTGCCATACTTTGTCGTACAGTCCATCACGCTTTAAACCGTTGATAAAGATTGCATCTACCTCTTGTAGCATGCTTACTTTTTCGGGAGTGATATCCCCTAAAATACGAATTGCTAAACCTGGTCCAGGAAAAGGATGTCTTCCAATCAACTCTGCATCGATCCCTAAACTTGTTCCTACACGTCTTACTTCGTCTTTGAAAAGCATACGAAGAGGCTCTACAATTTTCAATTTCATATAATCTGGTAAGCCACCTACATTGTGATGCGACTTGATTGTTGCTGATGGTCCATTAACAGAAATAGACTCAATAACATCAGGATATATTGTTCCTTGTGCCAACCAAGTTGCACCATCGATCAATTTAGATTCGTCATCAAAAACATCGATAAAGGTGTTTCCTATGGCTTTTCGTTTGGCTTCTGGATCGGAAATTCCAGCTAATTTATCTAAAAAACGTTTTGAGGCATCAACGCCTTTCACGTTCAATCCCATACCGTTGTATTGCTCCAATACACTCGAGAATTCATCTTTACGAAGTAATCCGTTATTAACAAAAATACAGGTCAGTTGATCTCCAATAGCCTGATGTAATAAGATTGCAGCAACAGTAGAATCAACTCCACCAGATAGGCCTAGTATAACTTTCTCTGATCCGATTTGTTTACGCAACGACTCTAAAGTCATTGAAACAAAAGAATCTGGAGTCCAGTCTTGTTTTACTCCAGCAATATCAACTAAGAAATTAGATAACAGTTGTTTTCCGTCGGTTGTATGATATACTTCTGGGTGAAACTGAATCGCATAGGTAGCTT
>PXYQ01000180.1 GCA_003023645.1 Candidatus Arcticimaribacter sp.
CTGTAACTTGAAAATTTTGAACCATATCTTCTTCCATTTTAACACATAATGGGGTCATCCAGCCTACAGTGTTTGAGGCTTCAGTACCTCCCAAAATAGCAGTAGATGCTTCTGATACCCAAACAGCACCAACCGCATCTGTACAATCTCCGTATAAATCGGTCATCATACCTCGTCGTTGGTTATCAGAAACTAAACCTTGACCTTGAAGAACATTACCTTGTGAGGTTCTAACTTGATAATTATTTAATTTCATAGCTGAAGCATTTAAATTTCCGTAAAGATTAGAAGAAACAGAATTAGCAACAGGCATACAAACTAAACGATTAATAGATTTATTATTAAAACCTTGAATTGTAAAAGTGACTTCTTGTAATTGGTCATCATCTGTATTTGATGTTGGTAATGGTGAAACAACAGGTAAAACGGTTCTAGATGTTTCAATTGGTTGGTAATTAATACCACCATAATTTTTTAATACTTCAACAATCATTTGTTCATTAACCATTTCATCCACAACTAAAAACGGTTCTAAAGTAGATACGGCAGTTTGTGTTTCAGGTGTTAAATTAACTAAGTCTGTCTCCCATTCAATAACAATTCTTAACCGTTTAAAATAATGTGATGGAACATAACGACTTTGTTTCAAAAAATCTAAATATGCGGATATATCCAACCAAGCACTCGGTGGATTTGTTGGTGAACCAATACTATCATCAAAAAGTCTTTTAACTGTAATATCAATACCATCAGATGCTCCAGTTTCATCTCCGCCTAAAGTTGTAAGACCTGTATTATTTTTTTTTAAAAAGTTGTTTGTGGAATAATTCGCATCATTTGCTTTATTATAACAATTAAATGCAGCCCATAAATTAAAGTTGTCTAGTCCGTCCAAAAGTTCATTATCATCGTATAAACTTAAGTTTTTAATAGCACCATAACAACCAACTAATCTATTTATAGTAGGAGTTGCCGCTGTAGATTGACTCCAGCCCACATTCATTAATCTCATATTGGACATATATAATTTATCAGACTGAAGTCTAAATTCAGTTCTAAAATTACTGGAATTAGTATGTGCTTGAATTTCGGTAGTTTTTATATCAGATGTATAATAAGCCATAAGTATTTATTATAAAGTTTTAGAAAAAAAATTTATAATACTTTTTATTTATTATTTAATATATTTAATATGATTTATTTTCAAAGAAAATCATTAATTTAACTTTGTTAAATGATTTTTAAATTAAATACTAACTTTACCGTGGAAATACAAAAATATAATATATGGGTCATTAGATAAAGTGGATGAAGTAATATTAACTCCAAATTTATTAGTTGATAAATCTAAATAATCCGCAAATTTAATACCTATACCGTAATTTTCCCCCGCCTTATTCATTACATTTTGAACGTGATTAACTTTTGAGTTACTCATACTTTCTAAATATCTTTCTATAATTTCTTGATTACTTTTCAAATTAAAAGTTAAAAATTTATTTGTAGAATCATTAAATAAATATTCAATATTTGTAACTAGTGGGGGTTTATCCAATCTTGTATTATTAAAATCTGGGCTGTTCTCTTCTGCTTGTCTTAAAAAAGAACAACTAACAGAATTAGAAAGATTAGATTCATTAACCGATACATTAGAAAAGGTAGATTGAACAGTTTGACGGACATTAGAACTTGTATGGAAATCTATAGGCATTTGTGGTTGGGCATCATCAGGAACAGAAGAGAAAGAAATTGATAAATCGGATAATGTATAATTATAAACATTACTTCCTGCTGCTGATACATCTGAACCAAAAAAGACCGCATTATTTCGTGCTAGTTGAATAGTAAACATTATATCCCCAGTTGTAGTATATTTAACTTGTGGTTGTGCTAATCCGGCACTAGCCATATTTAAACAACAAATAGGTTTAGATGAAAAAGACATTCCATTTTTCGGAAGAGAACCATCTGCTACATTATCAAATCTTTCACCCTTTAAAACTCGATTTGCCAACATTAAAGTTCTAGTTTTTAATTCTGATGAATTGCTAGAATTTCCCATATCATTTTGAGATGCCATACTTGTATTAATCATTTTACAAAGTCTTGGTGCTTCTGATAATAATTCTAATTGTCCTTGATTCTGTGTAGAGGTTGTTAATTGTTGGAAACAAGCATTTACTCCAATTTGTGGATCATAAAAACTTTTATAGTCAGTGTTTGCTAGTCTATTAGTCTCAATTGGTGGACTTGTATTTGCTTTATAAGCATTAAATCGTCCTTCAACTCTGAGGGAATTAGCAATCATTTTTCGTCCTGGAAAACTTAATCTAAAATCTACATTTGAATATTCTTTGTAAATATCTTGTGTTGATAATGGAAATGCTCTATGATGGACATAAGGGCGTTGTGAAATACCTGAATTACTCATTTATTATAAAGTTTTAGAAAAAAAATTTATAATATTTTTAAAAACAAAGTTTTTCACTTTAGTATGATAAATAGAAAAAGTTAAACTTTTTCTATCTTCATACTATTTATTTAAATTGTTTAATATTGTTATATTTATTTATTTGAAAGTTTTTATAACATTTTTACTAATTGTTTATACATATGGATTTTAACTGGTCCTTGACCTGCTGATCCACTTGTAATATTCATTTGTAAAAGTTTAGAATTTGCGGTTTGTGGCACGGCATTCATAATATAATTATGTCTTACTCCTGAATTTATAGATCCTGTTTGTTTAGTTATCGCATTTTGAACATCGCCTAAAACTCTTAATCGCATACCGCCATTAATTAAAGTTCTTCTTAACTGTTCATAATAAAAAGATGAATCAATGTCTACTGCTCTAAATGTTTCATTTCTATCATCTAATCTGTTTCTATATGAAAAGTCCCCAGTTCCTAAATTAGAAATTAAACTATCATTAGGAAACATAGTAATATAATTAATACAATTTGGCGGTAATGTAAAAATTTGAGAATATTTACTTTGATTCGAAACATTATTAGATAATTGCTCAGTATCAAATGTCATATAAGCATTTTGACCTGATGGTTGAACACCTTGTAAACTAGTATATACAACAGAAACATTTTCAACTGCTAAAGATACATTAATTCCTGTAAAATCAGGTACAATATTTGTATCAGTTAAAGTTCCAGTAGTTAAGATGTCATTTGGAAGTGTTATAGTCACTGTCCCATCATTTGCTCTTGATATAGATTGAATAAGTTGCGATTGACCACCAGTGGCAAAAGTGCCAGTTCCTGTTAGTTTTACAAATTGATTAACCCAAAATGGCAAATTATGGAGATTTTCATATTTATTAGTTAATACAACATTTCTATTATTAGTAGCCTGAGTTATTGTCTCCGCTGTAACTTGACCTGTTGAACTTGCTGGTGTTGGGCTAGCTAAACCATTAAAATTTGTACCTTCTAAAGTAACAGTTGGGATTTCCAGCTCTAACCTCATGCTTAAATCTCCAGTTCTATTCAAATCTAATTGCGAAACCTCGCCCAATCCAAATAATTGTTTCATTGGAATTTTAACTCGTGGCACTTTTTGTGTTGATTTAATATTTCCTGATGAAACAGCATCAATAAAAGGACCATATCTTTGATCACCATTATTTCTGACTTGTGATATTCCTAAATGATTTAAACTGTTTTGTTCATCTCTTGATAATGTTAAATTATTTAATCCTGTTCTTAAAACATCAACTCTATTAATTTCTTCTAAATGTCCTTGATTTTGTGATTGTAATCTACAGTTACGAATCATTTGAACATCATAACAAATACCGTCTCCGTTGCCTTGTGTTGTTACAACTGGATTATATGTCCCATTTGCTCCGTCTCCTGTATTAGCATATACACTTCTTAATTCTACTTCAACATAAGACCGTGTCATATCGATTACTTGTCCACCGCTAATGTTAATATCTGCTATATTATTTGTTGATGTGAATGGTCCAACCTGATTAGCTTGAATTCTTACAATGTTTTCTGAAATACTTGAATTACTCATTTATTATAAAGTTTTAGAAAAAAAATTTATAATATTTATTTTTAAATTAAATAGTAAATGAAACATTTAACAAAGTTAAATATAATAAATAATAAAAAAAATATAATTATATATATATAAATTCTAAGAATTTAATTTAAATCTATGATTTAATATATGGATTTATACAAACCTTTTAAAAGTAAAGCAAAAAATAAAAAATTTAGTGTTTATGTTATGAAAAATGGTAAAAAAACATTAATTAATTTCGGCGATAGTAGATATCAAGATTTTACACAACATAAAGACGAAAAAAGAAGAGATAACTATTT
>PXYQ01000021.1 GCA_003023645.1 Candidatus Arcticimaribacter sp.
CTCATATGGAAAATAAAAAAGTATTTGAAGACTACTTTCTAGAAGCGTTGCGTGTTGCACATCAAATAATAGCCTAGAAGAGTATTGTGCTTCCGGAGGTATTGCTATAGCTTCAAAGCCCTCATCCTTTCGCAAGAAAACAGCAGTTTTTCGCGAATCTATTTCCATTTGAAGCGCACTGTTGACGCTTGCTTCTCCTAAAATTTCAGAAATACTTCGTTTACCGTAATCTTCGTAATAAACCATATTCTTTTTTAGTGCAGGAATTTGAGCAATTAACTCATCTTTATCTAAAACAGGCACATAGGCTTCTCCTCTTTTAAAACATATGATTTGCTCTGCAGATCCGTTAGAATCAAAATCAGAAACAAACATTTTCATTCCTTCTTCAAAAAAATTATTTTCTCCAATATTCCCAGCAATCAAATCTTCTTTGCCATCACCATCGACATCTGCAATTTCAAGAACGTTCCAAAGACCTCTTGTTTTTTCTAGCCCCTTGGGATTGACTTCTGAAAATATTCCTTTAAAATTCAGGAATACACGTATAGACATCCACTCGCCTACGACAACCAAATCGGGCCATTCGTCTCCGTTGTAATCCATCCATTGAGCGTCTGTAATAATGCCTAGATTCTTTAATGCTGGCTGCGGAACTTCTATAAAAGCTCCCTTCCCATCAGACTGAAACAAAAAACCATCTCCTAGCGTTCCATAAATCATTTCTTTAAACTGCTCACCAATAAAAACATCATCGTAACCGTCCAAATTAAAATCTTGAGTTGCAACTGCACCCGTGCTTATTGAACGTTTGGATGGTATTACTCCCTTTCTGTGGTAGAATTGTCCGTCAACATTTTCATAAAATGCGTCGTCTAGAAGAGGAGAGAATTTAGAAAATGCCCTACCTCCGTGTGCTAAAACTAAATCTAAATCGCCGTCATTATCAGGATCAAAAAATGCTGCATCTACTACCTCAGAGCGCTTTGTTTTTTCAAAAGGAACAGAAACAACATCGTAGCCTCCGTCAGAATTTGAGAGTTGCAGCACAGCGGTTTGATTTTTAGCTCCTCCAATAAACACATCATCTATTCCATCATTATTAATATCGGCAACTGCAAGAGCAGGTCCTAAATTACTATTCATTTGCGGGACCAACCGTTCTCGATTGAAGTCGACATAATTGTTCTCATTATGCTTATAAGCAAAGGCTTTTGTTTGAACAAAAACTTGTTTTTCTTTTGCACTCGATACTGGCTGGTACACACCTCTACTTTCGCTTGGAGATAAGGTGTGTAATTTATTTGACGCTAGATCAAAAAAGGTTTCAGCAGTTCCATCAGGCCAAATTACTTGTAAACTGTCTATACGTTTTTGATTTCCAATTCCAAGATGTACTCGGTGTGGAACCGATGATTGAAAGCCTTTGGAAGGAAAATGTTCTGCTACCAGAGGAGAACGTGATTGTGTATATGCAATAATTTTTGTCCCAATGAGAGAAGTGTTTTGGGTAGTAGACTTAAACTGCACTTGCAAGCTTCTGTGAGCTAAAGTATCTAGTGTGTTTTCGTAAACAAAAGCAGGCATATTGACATTATTAATAATCAAATCCAAATCGCCATCATTATCTAAATCAGCATAAGCACTTCCGTTGCTGAAAGTGGGTTCATCAAATCCCCAAGCCGATTCCATATCGGTAAAACGAAAATCACCTTCGTTTTTGAATGCCTTATTGGCAACAGCTTGAGAAGGCATTATATCAATAAGATTTTTGATCACTTGATCATCGTTCTTTATCATCGTACGAACTGACTCTTCATTTGCCATATGATTGAGGTAATCCCGATCAAGAAGATCTTTGTATATCCCATTAGAAATAAAAACATCTTTCAGTCCATCGTTGTTCATATCGAAGATTAGCGAAGCCCAACTCCATTCCGTAGCTGCGAGATCAGACATTCTACTGATTTCAAAAAAACCAGCTTCTGTATTGCGTTGCAGTGCATTTCTAGGAAATTGATAGTAGTATCCGTTATTAATTTGAAGTTGATATTTATCCCAAGAATCGTAAATAGCTTTGGTTTTTTTTCGCTCCAGACTAGCAGGCAACATCTCTGTTACAATCAAATCACTTCTTAAGTCATTGTCTAAGTCAGCAGCATCTGCGCCCATAGAGCCTTTGGAAAGTGCTGTAAAATGTTCTTCAACTTGTTCTGTAAAACCGCCTTTTTGGTTATTTAAATAATAGTAATCGCGTTCAAAGAAATCATTTGAAATAAAAAGATCAGGCCAAGTATCGTTATTAAAATCACTCAGGGTTATTCCTAATCCAAAACCTATGGCGCTAGAATAAATATTCGCCTCAGTAGAATTGTCTTTAAAAACCCCATTATCATTAATCAAGAATTTATTTCCGTTGTTATTCGCATCAGGTATTGTACGCTGATCTTTTATTAGATCATAACCACCAACCGAACGAATCGAATTGTTGAGCAAATAGCAGTCTAAATCACCATCACGATCTGCATCAAAAAATGCAGCTTGCACCGATAACCCGATTATGTCTAAACCGTAAGCCTTTGAAGATTCAGTAAACGTTAAATCGCCATTGTTTATAAAGAGTTCGTTATTCCGATGAGCACCGCCTGGTTTTCCAGATTTACAAACATATAGATCCAAAAAACCGTCGTGGTTAAGGTCAACAAAAGTCGATCCCGAGGACCAAACCTCTTCACAACCCACACCAGCTGATACTGTTATGTCTTTGAATTTAAAATTACCTAGATTAAGGTAGAGTTTGTTTCCGACAATATTCCCAGTAAAGAAAAGATCTAAAAGGCCGTCATTATTAACATCACCTACTGCAACACCTGCACCATTATAGAAGTTTCTATAGGTATAGGGGTTGAATTCTTCGGTATAGGTTAATTTATTTATAAAACCAATTCCGGTATGATCGGAAGTTTTTTTTATAAATAAAGCTCCTGAATTAGAGGTGCAACCTATGCAAAAAAGAAGGAGTAAAGACACTATGAAACAGCGCATTATTATTTTTTGGATAAAGTAATAAAAAAAAAGGTTACCCATGATACATGGGTAACCTTTTTAAGAATTTTAACTAAAAACTTAGTATCCTGTGTTTTGACTTAATGAACCTTCAGATGCATTAATGGCATCCAATGGAATTGGCATTAGGTTTTTAAATGCAGGTGAATTCGCAGAACCTGTTCCTGAATCAGTACCAGCTCTCCATTTGTTAAAACGGATTTGGTCTGTTCTTCGGTTAGACTCTTGGAACATCTCTCTTCCTCTTTCTGCTAAGAAAGAATCAGCATCGATAGTTGTTAAATCTGCAGCTCCTGCTCTTCGTCTGATGATGTTAACATCATCAAGAGCCAAACTCCAATTTGAGTTCAAACGAGCATTAGCCTCTGCACGTACTAGGTACATATCACCTAAACGAATGATTGGATAATCATTTGACATATTATCACGACCAAATTGCTTCATACTGAATTTCCCTAAACGAGCTCCAGCTTCACGGGTACCGTTTGGATAAATTCCACCCGTATTTACAGCGGTATAGTTTAACAATATATCAGAATCATCAGCAGCATAATCATTTAAATTTAAACCATTAAAATCTGTTTGTTCTCCTTCTATAAAGTTAGACTCTTTACGTTTATCTGAAGCATCATACGAGTTGTAGAACTCTTCTAAAGATGCGTACCCATTCCATGGTTGCGCTGTAAAGTTCCAAGTAAATTGACTACCATAGTGTAAAGTCATCATAGAGAAGTTCATCCCTCCTGCAGTCACATCATCATATTCAATACTCCAAATAAATTCTGGATTAGACTCATTATTAGCTGCAAACATTGCAGTATAACCTTCTAATTCTTCATAGGTATAAATGTTTCCTTCTTCACGAGCTGGGACAGAGTTAGGGTTTAATCGTCCTAAGTTAGGAACTTTAAAATCTGAAGTTCGTCCGGCTGAAGCTACAGAATACGATGCTGCAGTTGCAAGTGAGTACATCGTACCATTCTCTACTACATAATCAGCTGCTGCATATGCTGCATCATACATTGCTGTTCCGATATAAGCTTCGGCATTTAAATACAATTTTGACAATAATCCCATTGCACCAAATTCACTTACTCGGTAAGCGTTTTGATTTGATCCAAAACTAGTTGGAGCATCGCCAGCAATAATACCAGCACGAGTTACACCTAAAGCAGATAACAATTCACTCTCAACAAAGCTGAATACATCAGCACGAGAAGACTGAGCAACATCGGTATTTGGAGTAACAACAAGTTTTACATTTCCATATATATCGAGTAATCTTTGGTAGAAAAATGCACGTAAAACACGTAGTTGCTTTTCGCCATCAACATCTGGACTAGCTGCCAAAGCTTCGTTGATTGCGTTAATAGCTCCGTACTGTTGATTCCATGTTCCAGTAATAAAAGCGTTATTGGCAAGGAAATCGTGTTTATGAAGATCAATCAAGATTCCTCCATCGTACCAGTCACCACCTTTTGTAGCGATCCAAGCTTCATCACTTGAAATTGTTTGAAGACTAAAAATACCTCCATGACCAGCAGAACCATCTCTTAATTTAGAGTATGGACCACCTAATGCATCACCAGAACCTCCAGCTGCACCAGAAGTAGCAGCAGGGTTTTTTTCTGAGTAAGCTTCTGTTATTTCGCCGACTAGCACCTCGTCGAGGTCAGTACAGGCGTAAAAAGACACGCATGCTCCTAAGATTAGCGATAGTGTTTTTAAACTTTTCATATTATTATTATTTTAAATTAAAATTTGATATTAACTCCCAATGTGAAAGTTTTTGAGAAGAAATAATTATTTCTTCTATCGATACCTGGAGCCAAAACATTAGCCTGACCGCCTGCATCTCCATTTGCTGCTTCACCCGAATCAATTAAAGATGGTTCTGGATCAGTTCCTGTATAGTCAGAAATAACAAATAAGTTTTGACCACTCAAAGAAACTAGAAGGTTATCGATACCCGATATAGAACTTACGTCAATGTTACGTGTTACAGTAAGGTTGTCTAATTTCAAGAAATCAGCTTTTTCAACATATAATGAGCTAAACTGAGGTTGAGTAAGTAAGGGATCTGCATACTTGGTGTTTACTAGGTTGTACGATCCTTGTGTTGCAACTCTAGGCTCATAGAAAGCTCTGAATGAGTTAACCAAAGAGTGACCAAATGCACCTCTAAAGAATGCGTTTACAGTCCAATTTCCAAAAGCAAGTTGGTTTGTCCAACCCAATTCAAGGTCAGGAATACCATTTCCTAATACAGCAAAATCAGCATCTGGATTTGTTCCTTGATCACCACCAGTAATCAAAGTACCATCAGGATTAACATCAACAAAACCTTGAGCACCCGCAGTTACTGTTCCATCCCAAACAGGACCCCAAATATCTCCGATCTCGTCTCCAACCTTAACTTTAATCATGTCAGTTCCATTTTGCCCTGGAGCACCTAAGCTACCATCGGTTTGTAGACCATCAAAAATATACTCTTCTAAAGTTGTTTTGTAACTAGCCAAAACCAGACCAGCAGTGTACGAGAAGTCTGAAGAATCAATTACATCATAATTTAAGGCTAGCTCAAATCCTGTTGTTTTAATCTTTCCAGCATTTACTGTTTCCGTTTCAAATCCAGTAACAGCAACATCAGATGCAACATTTAAGATAAAGTCGCTAATGTTTCTTGTGTATACATCTAAAGTAGCATCTAATCTACCTTTACGGTATTCTAGACCAACATTTGTTTCCGCTTTCTCTTCCCATTTTAAATCTGGATTACCTCTTCTTGCAGGTGTAGAAACGAAGTTGTCTTGAGAGTCACTAAATACAGTGTATACATCTTGAGTAAGACCTGATTGACCAGGAAGTGAACCCGTAACACCATAACCAACTCTTACCTTAAATTTATCAGCATTTAGATTGAGGTATTTATTTAAATCAACACCTAAACCGAATGATGGAAAAATACCCCATCTGTTGTTTTCACCTAAACGGGTAGAACCTTCTCTACGAATAGATGCATTTACAAATATCCCGTCATTAATTGTTAGATTAACACGCCCAAACATCGCGATGATTTTATCATCGGGAGATTGTCCAGAATTTGCTCCAATAAAGCCTTTATTTTGTAAATCTTGAGAAACTTGTATTGCATTTAAGTAATTGAATCCATTTGATGGAAAATCACCAACAGAGAAATACTTTTGCTCATAATTTGATTGTTGAAAAGAATAACCTCCAGTTACATTAAAGTCAATGCTGTCGAAAGAATTCGAGTAACGACCATAAGCTTCATATAGCTTAAAAGTTGATCTACTATCAAAAAATCGTGCCTCACCTTTACGAATTGGACTCGTTGCATTACCTCTGAAAAGAGATGTTGGAGCGTAGTATTCTTTATTGGCATAAACAGAAGATTGATTTGCAATGTTTACTGTTGCAGAAAGATTATCTGAAAAACTATAATCGAGATTTAAACCATAGTTGAATTCCGTTCTTACTCCATTATTAATATTCTGTTGAAGAATAGAAACTGGGTTAAAACTATCGAATAAACCAGATGCTTCAAAATAACCACCAAATACTGCTTCTAAAGCTCCACCTGGATTTAAAGCTGCAGGTGCACTTGACGCAAGGATTGGAGCTGTAGGATTGTAAAGAAGTGCATAACGCAATGCTTCGTTAAATCCATTTTCAGATTCCTTTTTAGTATACGATGTATTGAATGTGATTTTCAATTTATCATTCAGTGCTTTAGTGTTTAAGTGTGCACGAGTATTGAATTGATCAAATCCAGACTTATTTAAAACACCCTGAACCTCTCTTACGTTCGCAGCAACTCGGTAATTTGTTTTTCCAGAACCTCCACTAGCGGAAAAGTTATGAATGTTAGTAACTGAGTTACGAGTAACCTCATCTAACCAATTGGTAGTATTACCAGCATCAAAACCATTAAATGCTCCACTACCAGCTCTAAATTCAGCAGCAGTTAAAACAGGAATTGTTTCGCCAACAACACCGACAGCAAGCTGACCGTTGTATTCAAATTTAACAGGTCCTTCTTTACCTTTTTTAGTAGTAACTAAGATTACCCCAGCAGAACCACGTGATCCGTAAATAGAAGCGGCAGAACCATCTTTAAGTACGTTCATTGATTCAATATCAGCTGGATCAATGTTATCTAGAGACGCTCCAATAATTCCATCAACAACAATTAATGGCTGTGCGTTTGAACCTACTGTAGAAATACCTCTAAGACGAATAACGCTAGATGCATTAGGATTACCCCCTCTGTTATAGATTTGTAAACCTGCTACTTTCCCTTGAAGTAAGCCTGTAGCACTATTAACAGTACCTTTATTAAATTCTTCCTCAGTAACTTTAACAACTGCAGAAGTAATTTCTTTAGAACGCTGAGAACCATAACCCGTTACAACAACTTCTTCAAGTTCATTGTCCGTAGCTAGCGTTATTGAAATTTGATCTTGATCACCAACTGCAACATCTAGTGTTACAAAGCCTACAAAAGAGATTTCTAGAACTGCATCTGCAGAAGCTGCAATGCTAAAATTTCCGTCAAAATCAGTTGTAGTACCATTTGATGTGCCTTTTACGACAATGGTTGCCCCTGGTAGAGGACCGTCTTCACTCGTCACCGTACCCGATACGGACTGAGCATACAACCCTAAGCCTACAAAAAACAGCAGCGCAAAAAGGAATGCTTTAAATTGATTTTTTTTCATTTTTAATGATTTTAAATAATTATAGTATTAGTTTGGTAGATGTTTACAAAGTACGTTTTACTACATAAATGTAGTAAATAAATTTTTGTTATTTTTTGTACTTGCGCACGAAATCCTTTTCGTTTTACGATTTTCATCAGTATCTTGACCCTATTAAACGTCATAATGAAAAATCTAACTTTAAAAGACATTGCTTCTGCTTTAAATATCTCAGTCACGACTGTATCTAAGGCGCTCAAAAACTATCCTGATGTAAGTGTAAAAACTAAAGAGCGCGTAAAAGCGTATGCTGAAAAAGTGAATTTCACACCAAACTCTTTTGCTGCCTACTTAAGAACCCATGAATCGAAGACGGTGGGGATCGTTATACCACGATTGAATCATTTTTTCTTTAGTAGTATTTTAAGAGGTATTATAACGGAGGCTGAAAAGCATGAATACATGACTTTTATCTTATGTTCTGATGAATCATATGAACTTGAGAAAACACAAATCCAACGACTCCTCAATAAAAATGTAGATGGTATTTTTCTTTCCATTGCAGATAAAACGCATGACCTAACCCATATTCAAAACATCATGGATAAGGATACTAATTTGGTTATTTTCGATAAATACTCCAAATTGACTCCGTGTTCTAGTGTAGTAATCGATGACCGAAAGGCTGCCTATACCGCTGTTGAACATTTGATTAAAAAAGGGAAAAAGCGAATTGCTCATTTTAGAGGCCCGCTCCTTCCTCAAAATTCAATCGATCGTTTTTTAGGGTACAGACAGGCACTCGAAGAAAATGGAATAGAATACGACAAAGATTTAGTTTTTATATGTGATGAAATAAATGATTCTGAAGGTTATGATCATATGCAACTGATCTTAGATCAAAAAATGGATGTTGATGCAATTTTTGCTGTAGCCGATCTACCGGCGGTAGGTGCGATAAAATGTCTTATTGAAAATAAAGTTCGAATTCCAGAAGAGATTGCCGTAATGGGATTCAGTAACTGGCTTATCTCATCGCTCATCACACCTTCATTGAGCACAATTGATCAACCAGGGGAATTGATGGGGCGCAAAGCTTTTCAAGTTTTCCTTGATGAACGTGCGACCAAAAAAAGAAAAGAACCTGTCGTCTTTCAGAAATACGAAATTGAAACTACCTTAATCGAACGAAAGTCTACTTAATCGGTTTCAGAAACTCAATGTTTCGTGTTAACCCTTCGAGTTTAGTTCTTTTAACAGTGCTGTCTTTAAATACCTTTTGGAATATTTCAGCGGTTAACTCGCTCCAATCGTTCGAAGTCATTTGTAATAATTCAGGATGTGGGTTGAACAATGGCTCTTCATGTGGTTTTGAAAATTTATTCCAAGGACATACATCTTGACACACATCACAACCAAACATCCAATCATCCATTTTGCCTTTGAATTCTGTTGGCAAAGCATTTTTTAGTTCAATCGTAAAATAGGAAATACATTTGCTTCCATCTACTTGATACGGATTTGTAATTGCATCTGTTGGGCACGCGTCTATACAGGCTGTACAACTGCCACAATGGTCTGTTACTGGATGGTCTGGCTCCAATTCAAGATCCAAAATCAACTCCGCTATGAAGAAAAAAGACCCTACTTGTTTCGACAGTAGATTACTGTTTTTACCAATCCAACCTAAGCCCGCTTTAGCTGCCCATGCTTTATCCATTACTGGGGCTGAATCAACAAATACACGTCCATCAACCGCTCCAATTTGATCGTTGATACGTGATAATAATTCCTTGAGCTTATCTTTGATTACAAAGTGATAATCCTTCCCGTAAGCGTATTGTGAAATTTTAGGTGCCTTGGGATCGGTTTGCTTTTCTGGATTATAATAATTGAGGGTTAAGGATACAACACTTTTTGCTCCTGGAACCAATAATGTAGGATCAAGGCGCTTATCGAAATGGTTTTCCATATAGTGCATTTCGCCATGCTGGTTGGTGTTTAGCCAATGCTCTAGGCGAGGTGCTTCGTCTTCCAAAAAACCTGCCTTTGAAATACCACAAGAAAGGAACCCTAAGGCTAATGCTTGCTCTTTAATCCATTGTGCATTTTTGGTGGCAGCGCTTTTCATTTTTAAAACAATCCTTCTTGCGTGTCTTTAATTCTTCCCAGATGCTTATACGCCAAAGCGGTTACTTCTCTCCCGCGAGGTGTCCGAACAATAAAACCTTGTTGAATCAGAAAAGGCTCGTATACTTCTTCAATGGTTTCTCCGTTTTCGGAAACGGCAGTTGCCAAAGTTGTAATTCCAACTGGGCCACCTTTGAATTTATCGATGAGGGTTGTTAGGATTTTATTATCCATTTCATCCAATCCGTTTGCATCAACCTGCAATGCTTTTAAGGCGTATTGAGTGATTTCAAGGTCAATGGTTCCATTGCCTTTTATCTGAGCAAAATCACGAACCCTCCGCAACAAACTGTTTGCGATACGTGGTGTTCCTCTACTTCTACCAGCAATCTCAATAGCTGCAGTTTCAATTATAGGGACATTGAGGATATCTGCTGAACGTTGTAAGATTGTCGCAAGTAATTCGGTGCTGTAATATTGTAAACGGCTGCTGATACCAAATCGTGCCCGCATCGGTGCCGTTAAGAGACCGGAACGTGTAGTCGCTCCAACAAGAGTAAATGGATTCAAGTTAATCTGAACCGTTCGTGCATTAGGCCCAGTTTCGATCATGATATCAATCTTATAGTCTTCCATTGCAGAATATAGATACTCTTCGACTATGGGGCTTAAACGGTGGATTTCATCGATGAAGAGAATATCTCTCGGCTGTAGGTTGGTTAACAAACCGGCTAAATCGCCTGGCTTATCTAAAACTGGGCCTGATGTCATTTTAAATCCAGCTTCCAATTCATTGGCCAAAATATGTGCTAGCGTTGTTTTCCCTAAGCCTGGAGGTCCATGAAATAAAGTGTGATCCAAAGCTTCGTCTCTTTGATTCGCAGCTTCAACAAAAACCTTAAGGTTTTCAAGAATGGGTTCTTGGCCTGCAAAGTCATCGAAGCTTAAGGGTCTTAACGCCTTATCGACATCTTGCTCTTCTGGTGTAAAATGTTCGTTACTGGGATCTAAATTTTCATTCATCGTAACAAATATAGTGGAAATCTAGAAGCTAAAAGAGCTTCAAACGGGCATAAAAAAAAGAGACGCTAATGCGTCTCTTTAATATTTTTAGTAGAAGTTGCTTAATGTTGCAACTCTTCTTCTCCTTCTTTCAACGGAACAATTTGAGAGACAAAGTCTTCTTCTTGTCCAGGTTTAGAATAATCATAAGCCCAACGGTGAACTTCAGGAATAGCTCCAGGCCAGTTTCCATGCATATGTTCTACAGGTGTAGTCCATTCCATTGTATTGGATCTCCATGGGTTTTGTTCTGCTTTCTTTCCATAAAATATACTGTGAATGAAATTGTACAAGAAAACCAACTGAGCAGCTCCAGCAATAAGAGCAAATACTGTAATTACAACATTAATATCAGCGATATCATCGAAATATGGGAATGCTGTATTGGTATAGTAACGTCTTGGTAGACCCGCCATACCGATAAAGTGCATTGGGAAGAATACGCCATAAGCACAAACTGCCGTTACCCAGAAATGGAAATAACCAAGGTTCTTGTTCATCATCTTTCCAAACATTTTTGGGAACCAGTGATATACACCTGCAAAAAGACCGTACAGTGCAGATATACCCATTACAAGGTGGAAATGCGCTACAACGAAATACGTATCGTGAACATTTATATCAAGTGTACTATCTCCTAAAATAATACCCGTTAGTCCACCCGAAATAAAGGTAGAAACCAAGCCGATTGAAAAGAGCATCGCAGGGTTTAGCTGCAGGTTTCCTTTCCATAAGGTTGTTATGTAGTTGAATGCTTTTACAGCCGAAGGGATAGCAATCAATAAGGTTGTAAAAGTAAATACTGATCCAAGGAATGGGTTCATTCCAGAGATAAACATATGATGTCCCCAAACGATGGTTGACAAGAATGCAATTGCAATAATCGAAGCAACCATAGCACGGTAACCAAAAATCGGCTTACGTGAGTTTGTTGCAATAATTTCTGAAGTGATCCCTAGAGCTGGTAGTAATACAATATATACCTCAGGGTGTCCTAGGAACCAAAAGAGGTGTTCGTATAAAACTGGTGACCCTCCTTGATAATGCAATACTTCTCCTTGAATAAAAATATCTGACAAGAAGAATGATGTTCCAAAACTACGATCCATAATAAGCAACAATGCTGCTGAAAGTAAAACCGGAAACGAAACAACACCAATGATAGCAGTTACAAAAAACGCCCAGATAGTTAAAGGTAATCTAGACATAGACATTCCTTTAACACGAAGGTTAATTACCGTTACGATATAGTTTAGAGATCCTAATAAGGAAGAAGCAACGAAAATAGCCATTGAAATTAGCCAAAGAGTCATTCCTAAACCAGAACCCGGTTGCGCCTGTGGAAGTGCACTCAGCGGCGGATAAATAGTCCATCCTGCTGCTGCAGGTCCAGCTTCAACAAATAAAGAGGCGATCATGATTACACTTGATAAAAAGAATAACCAAAACGAGATCATATTCAATAAACCAGAAGCCATATCACGTGCTCCAATTTGCAATGGAATCAAAAGGTTACTAAAAGTTCCACTCAAACCAGCGGTCAATACAAAGAACACCATAATGGTTCCGTGAATGGTAACCAAAGCTAAGTATACATTGGGGTCCATAACACCGTCAGGAGCCCATTTACCTAATAATAATTCGAAGATACCGAAAGATTTTTCTGGCCATGCTAATTGTAAACGAAACATAAGAGACATCGCTATACCGATGATTCCCATGAAAAGTCCCGTGATTAAATATTGCTTGGAGATCATTTTGTGATCTTGACTAAAAATATATTTAGTCATAAAAGTCTCCTTATGATGATGCCCGTGATCCTCTTCGTGATTGTGCTCTGCTGCTGACATATCTATGTTATTTGTTTGGTTAATTTATTGAATTACTTGAGCAAAAGTTTGTTGTTGGTCTATCCATGCTTGATATTCTTCTGGAGTTTCAACAATGATCTTCATTTGCATATTGTAGTGCGATGCACCACAAATTTTATTACACAATAAGATATAGTCGAAGATATAAGGCTCTAAAGCCTCATCTCCATTAGCAACCAACTCTTTGCTGTTTTCAACTCTAATTTTGTTGATTTTTTTCACTTTAGCTAATACATCTGGATTACGACGCATATCGTCTGTAGTTGTAATCGGTGTAAAAGCAAATTCGGTAATCATCCCAGGAACGCAGTTCATTTGTGCTCTAAAGTGAGGCATAAACGCTGAATGAAGTACGTCTTGTGAACGCATCTTAAAGATAATTTCTCGACCAACTGGCAAGTGTAATTCTTGTACTACAATATCATCTAATCCATTAGGATCAGTTGCATCGATACCGACAAGGTTCTTTCCATCGAAATCTTGTAAAAAACGAACATTTGCATCTCCAAGGACACCGTCTGCTCCTGAGTAACGCGCTTTCCAGTTAAACTGTTGCGCATACAATTCTACAACCAAAGCTTCATCATTTTCTTCAACGGTCATGATGTTGGTCCACGTATAAAGTCCGTAAAGAATAAGACCGGCTAAAGTAATTACTGGAATAATAGTCCAAATAGCCTCTAGTCTGTTGTTATCAGCATAAAACAAAGCTTTCTTTCCTGGTTCTCCTCTGTATTTGTAAGAAAAATAGTGCAGCAATGCTTGGGTAACGGTTTGAACAAAAAAGATCAATGCGAAAGAAATCCACATCAAATTATCGTAATCGCTTCCGTGTTCAGAGGCTGCAGCTGGTAATAAAACATCTCCCCATTTCCAGAAAGAATATAAGGTTAGGATATATAAGAATGCTAAAAAAGCAAACATCAATTTTCCTTGAATATCATTATCGCGATCGTTGGCTACTTGAGTATTGTTTTTTGAGGGCTGAGACATCTCAAAAATTTTAGCTACTTGCCACAGGGATATAGCAATTAGAAAAAGTACCGTAAGGGTTAATATTGCCGTCATTTATCTCTTTTCTATTTAATTTTTAATTAATAATGAAAACGCTCACTCTCTCCCATATAAGGATCTCCTTTTGCAAGAAGTGGTGCTTTCGTTAATTCTGTAAATACTGTATATATGAATAAGCCTAAGAAGAATAAAAAGCCTCCAATTTCAGCAATACCAATAAACCATTGATCTCCTACAGCTGATGGCATAATCATATTAAAGACATCTAAATAATGTCCTAGAATGATAACAATACCAGCCATGATGATGAAATAGTTCGTACGCTTGTAGTCGCTATTCATTAATATTAGTAACGGGAAAACAAAATTCATTGCTACCATTCCGAAGAAAGTGATGTTGTAATCTTCAATTCTAGTAATGAAATAAGTAACCTCTTCCGGAATGTTAGAGTACCAGATCAGCATGAACTGTGAAAACCATAAGTAAGTCCAGAATACACTTATTCCGAACATGAATTTTCCAAGATCATGAATGTGACTATCGTTTACAAATTCTAAATATCCTTGAGACTTCAGATAAATAGTAACCATCGCAATCGCTGTGATTCCAGACACAAACATACTTGCAAAAACATACCATCCAAATAGAGTACTGAACCAGTGTGGGTCGATCGACATGATCCAATCCCAAGACATAATCGATTCCGTTACAATATAAAAGACAAGAAATCCAGCAGAGATTCTAAAGTTCTTCTTGTGGTTCGAAATATCGGTAGCTTGATCTTGCGCCAAGGAGAATTTTCTAGAAAAATAACGATACAATGACCAACCTGCTAAAAAGAAAACTGCTCTTCCCAAGAAGAAAGGTACATTTAAGAAAGCTACTTTCCCTGCGATTAACTTATCATGAGCTACTACTTCTGGATCCATCCAAATGAATAAATGATTGAAATGCATTCCTGATAAAGCAAGAATTACAATCACAATAATTCCACCTGGTAGTAAGTAACCCGTAATTCCTTCCATTACACGATATAAAACTGGAGACCAACCTGCTTGAGCCGCACGTTGTATTGCATAAAAAGCAAGAACTCCTAAAGGAATCATGAAAAAGAAAAAGGCTGCAACATAAAGAGCTGCCCAAGGTTTGTTCTGTAATTGGTGTAATAAGTGTTCGTCGTGAGAACTGTCGTGTCCTTCTTCTTCGCCATGCGAAACTTCTGCATGACCTTCAGTTGCATGAGCTTCCTCTGCATGAGTGTCTTCTGCATGTGCTTCAGATGATTCTGCGTGGTTATCTGCAGCTTCACCATGGCCTTCGCCGTGATGTTCTGTAGCAACCATAGCCTTAGCCTCTGCTATATTTTTAGGTGCGCCTAAAAAACCAAAGACCAGTCCTATAAATCCTAAGATCATTAAGACTCTGGCAATATTTTTGAGTTTATTTGGAAAAGTATACATAAATTTTATGCTATATTATTTGATAAGGTTTCCTCTTAATTCCATTACATGCTGTGCAATTTGCCAGCGTTCTGTTGCATTTACTTGACCTGCGTGAGATCCCATTGCATTTTTACCATACATTAAAACATGGTAAATACTTCCTGGATTAATATCTCGGTCAGCATAACTGGGTATTCCAAGAAATTTTTCACGTGTCATTAAAATACCTTGTCCGTCTCCTTTATTACCATGACAAACAGCACAGTAAATTCCGTACAATTCTTTTCCGTTGGCTTTGTTCGCTTCTGTATTCTCTAGAAGAGAAGTAAGGTTTGCTTTTGCAGCTTCATATCCTTCATTTGTATCTGGATAATCATATGGCTGCCATCCTCTAGCAATAGATCCTTCGGCAGGTAATTGAGCTTCAATTCCGTTGGCAAAAGCATCAGAATCTGCATAAGCTTCATAACCAACAGGCACGTACATATTAGGGAAATACTGATAGTTTGGTTTGTTGTTATCTTGACAAGAACTTAAACCAAGTAAAAGGACACTACTAAGTGCTATGTAAAGTATCTTTTTCATTATTCTTCGTGGTTTTGAGGGATGGTAATCTCGATTGCACCTGTCTTTTTCAATAATGCAGTCAATTCTTCTTCATTTCCGTTGATTTCAACTTCCATTAAGAATTTATCATCTGTTGTCAAAGGGTTTGGATTTTCTGCTTCCTTAAAAGGCCATAACCTACTTCTCATATAAAAAGTAATAACCATTAAGTGAGCTGCAAAGAAAACGGTCATTTCAAAAATCACAGGAACAAAGGCAGGAAGGTTTTCCAAGAAACTGAAACTCGGTTTTCCTCCAATGTTTTGTGGCCAATCTTCAATCATAATAAAGTTGATCATGGTAATGGCAACGCCAAGACCGATACAACCGTATATGAATGCCATGATAGCAATTCGTGTTCCTTCTAATCCCATAGCCTTATCTAGTCCGTGAACTGGAAAGGGCGTATAGATTTCTTCGATGTGATGCTTGTGCTCTCGAACTTCTTTAACGGCATTCAATAGCACGTCATCATCGTCATAAAGCGCGTGTAGTACTTGATTACTCATTTCCGTCTCTTATTTTTTTATAATTCTCGCCCGAAGACTTCAAAATAGTTTTTACTTCTGCTTGTGCAATTACTGGGAACGTTCTTGCGTATAATAAGAATAATACAAAGAAGAATCCAATAGTACCAATGAAGATTCCAATGTCGACAAAGGTTGGTGAAAACATCGTCCAAGAAGAGGGTAAGTAATCACGGTGTAACGAAGTTACAATGATTACAAAACGCTCAAACCACATTCCGATATTCACAACAATAGATATTACAAAGGAGAATACGATACTGGTACGCAATTTCTTGAACCACATGAACTGCGGTGAAAACACATTACAAGACATCATTGCCCAATACGCCCACCAATAAGGACCGGTTGCTCGGTTAAGGAAAGCATATTGTTCGTACTCTACTCCAGAGTACCAAGCGATAAACAGCTCGGTAATATAGGCGACTCCAACTATTGAACCAGTAATCATGATTACGATGTTCATCAATTCAATATGTTGTACTGTAATATAATCTTCTAAATGAGATACCTTACGCATAATGATCAACAGGGTGTTTACCATAGCAAAACCAGAGAAAATTGCTCCAGCTACAAAATAAGGAGGGAAGATCGTGGTGTGCCATCCCGGAATAACCGACGTTGCAAAGTCAAACGATACAATCGTGTGAACCGAAAGTACTAAAGGAGTAGCTAAACCAGCCAATACCAAAGACACTTCTTCAAAACGTTGCCAATCTTTTGCTCTACCTGACCAACCAAAACTCAATAAAGAATAAATTTTCTTTTGAAAAGGACGTATTGCGCGATCACGTAACATCGCAAAATCAGGCAATAAGCCAGTCCACCAAAACACTAGTGATACCGATAAATACGTTGAGATTGCAAAAACATCCCAAAGTAAAGGAGAGTTAAAGTTCACCCAAAGTGATCCGAACGAGTTAGGAATGGGTAAAACCCAATACGCTAACCATGGACGTCCCATGTGGATGATTGGAAATAAACCTGCTTGGATTACTGAGAAAATGGTCATCGCTTCTGCAGAACGGTTAATTGCCATTCTCCATTTTTGACGGAATAATAAAAGTACCGCAGAAATTAAGGTTCCTGCATGTCCAATTCCTACCCACCATACAAAGTTGGTGATATCCCAGGCCCAACCTACAGTCTTATTCAGACCCCAAGTTCCAATCCCAGTTGAAATGGTGTAAATCATACATCCAACTCCCCACAAAAAAGCGGAAAGTGCAATACCAAAAACAATCCACCATTGAGTGTTTGCTTTTCCTTCAACCGGAGCTGCTACATCAAGTGTAACGTCGTGATACGACTTATTTCCGGTTACTAGGGGTTTTCTAATAGGTGCTTCGTAATGCGAGGCCATACGCTATTGATTTATTATTTTTATATTAAGTATTTCTCACTTTTGTTTGGTACATCACGTTGGGTTTTGTCCCAACGCTTTCCAAAAGGTGATACATACGATCGTTCTCTTTTAACTTGGTGATTTCACTCTCTTTATCGTTGATGTCTCCAAAAGTCATTGCTCCATTGCTACATGCATTTGAACAAGCGGTTTGGAATTCTCCATCTACAATTGGTCGTCCATCTAATTTAGCATCCAAAATAGTCTTTTGTGTTTTTTGAATACACATAGAACATTTTTCCATTACCCCACGAGAACGAACCACAACGTCTGGATTCAATACCATACGCCCTAGATCATTGTTCATATGATAATCGAACTCATCGTTTTGGTTGTATAAGAACCAGTTGAAACGACGTACTTTGTAAGGACAGTTGTTTGCACAGTAACGAGTTCCAACACAACGGTTATAAGCCATGTGGTTTTGCCCCTGACGTCCGTGTGAACTTGCCGCAACTGGACAAACTGTTTCACATGGTGCATGGTTACAATGCTGACACATTACTGGCTGGAATGTTACTTGAGGATTTTCCGAAGGATTCTCCATTTCTCCAAAAGTAGTTAACGAATCTCCTAAACCATCGATGTTGTCTTTAGTCTCGTTGTCTCCTGCAAAGGTAGTTTCAGAAGAATAGTAACGGTCAATACGCAACCAGTGCATATCACGTGATCTTCTTACTTCTGTTTTTCCTACAACAGGCACGTTATTTTCTGAGTGACATGCGATAACACAAGCCCCACAACCAGTACATGCATTGAGATCAATGGATAGGTTAAAATGATGTCCGATTGAACGGTCAAAATTTTGCCACATATCTACTCCTTCCGAAGTAACCTCTTGTTCCATATGGTTTTTAGATACCAACGGAATTGCATTCCAGTATTTTTTATCTTTTGTATTGAAAACTTCTAAAGTAGTTTCCTTAATGATGTCTCCTCTTCCCATTAGGGTGTTGTGCAACTGAACACAAGCAAATTCATGGAATCCATCGGCAAGACTTATACTTACTTCCTGAACAGTATTGAAATCGTTGTAGAATGCAAAAGCATTAACTCCAACTTGCATTTCTTCTTGTAGACCTGCTTTCTCACCATAACCAAGAGCAAGACCAACTGATCCTTTTGCTTGACCAGGCTGAATAAGTACCGGTACTGTTAGGGTTGTTCCTCCAACAGTAACCTGAGCATAACTTCCGTTCAATGCGCCGTTGGCAACATTAACGTTTTTCAATCCTGCAGCCTCTGCGTCAGCAGCAGCAACAGTAATGTAGTTATCCCAAGATACTCGTGTAATTGGATCAGGGAATTCTTGTAACCAAGGGTTGTTGGCTTGTTGACCATCACCCATCCCTGTTTTAGTATATAAAGTAAGCTCTAGGCCTTTTGAACTTGCAGCAGCTAATGCAGCAGCTTCGGCACTGAGAGTAGTTCCTTGATAATTGTTTTCAGTAGTAACTTCTGTTTGGAAAAAACCATCGTGTAAAACCGTATTCCATGAAGACGAACCAATTAATGAATCCGACCAATTGGCTTGGATAGCATCATAATAGGTTTGACTACTTCCTGTCCATGCTAAAAGCACATCTTGGAATTGTTTGGTATCGAATAAAGGACGAATGGTTGGCTGTGCCAATGCAAAACTTCCTGCTTTAAATTCGTAATCTCCCCATGCTTCTAAGTAATGAGGTACAGCCGCAAGATACTGAGATGCTAATGCTGTTTCATCTTCTTTTAATGAGAAAGCAACTGAAAGGTCTAATTTTTTAAGCCCCTCAGCGAAGGCAGAACCGTCTGCTAATGTAAGTGCTGGATTAACTCCTACCGTTATCAATCCACCAATAGTTCCGTTTTTAACAGCTGTTACAACGTTTGCAACTTCTGTGGCGCTACCTTGACGAATCAAGCGTGGCGTGTTCGCATTCATCACTTCACTTTGAATGTGATTGTTGATTGCTAAAACTAATTGTTGTGCTCCTACTTCTTGAATACCTGAAACTACAACAGCTTTTGATCCTGCAGCTTTAAGCGCTTTGACAGCTTTATCTAGTTTAGCTTGCATCCCTGCTCCTAAAGTTCCAGAAACAGAAGTTCCGGTAATGGCAGCGTATAGGTGTGCTAAAATATGTTTTTGTTGTGTTGGTGTTGCTGGAACACGAAAATCGGCTGCAGCTCCACTCAAAGTCATGTTGGCTTCAAACTGAAAATGTTGAGACATATGTCCTTTTCCATGGTCTCTGTGCGGTACTCTTTTTTTAGAATAAGCACTATCATAACCACCACCTTGCCAGTCACCTAAAATATCAGCTCCAACAGAAACAATAGCATCTGCTTTACTGAAATCATAATCAGCTAGAGCGCGAACGCCATAAGCTGTTTCAAATGCATCTAATGCAGCAGATTCAGAAACACTGTCATAAGTAACGTGCTTTACGTTTGGATAGGCAGTAATAAAATCAGCAACAATTTTTGAAGTCGTTGGACTTGCAAAAGTTTGGGTAAGGATTACAACTTCTTTTCCTGTTGCAGCAAGCGCTTTTAGCTTTGCACCAACTTGAAGGTTTAAATCTTCCCAAGTGATATCCGTTCCATTTGCTTTAGGTCCTTGTAAACGTTTTACGTCATAAAGAGATAAAACAGATGCATGAACTCGAGCATTAGCTCCACCTAAAACGGGAGCATCACTGTTGTTCTCTACTTTGATCGGACGACCTTCTCTAGTTTTGATAAGAACAGAACCAAAGTCAAAACCATCTGCAATTGCAGTAGCGTAGTAGTTGGCTACACCCGGACGAATTTGTTCTGGTTGTACTACATACGGTACAGATTTGATTACGGGACCTTCACAGGCTGCAAGCGTAGCTGCTGCAGTACTGAATCCTACATACTTTAAGAAATCTCTACGTGAGGTACTACTCTCCTCAAGAGTTTCAGAGTCTCCTAAAAATTCGTTTACTGGAATATGTTCGGCAAATTCTTTTTGCTCGAGCTGCTCAATAATCGGGTTTCCCTCGTTTAATTGATCAGCACTTTTCCAATAGGTTTTATTTTCTGCCATAAGACAATCTTAGATTATTCT
>PXYQ01000139.1 GCA_003023645.1 Candidatus Arcticimaribacter sp.
TATCGTCCTCTTTGTTTTTCCATAGGTCGATCAATGCTTTGGTTTGGGCAATCCAGTAGATGGAACTTTTAGTTGCTAGATTTTCTTTGAAGCTATTATAAACGAGATTTTTACTTAGCGTACTTCCATCTTTATAGCTACTAATAACGGTTTTAATGGCTTCTTCACTTGCTGCAAAAACAAGAAAGTTTTCGATTACAGTTCCCCAATTGGGCATTACTTTTCCGCCAATGGCTTCAGCAAAAACCAATACGTCATCTGGAAGTACAGCAGGGTAGTAGGTGACTTCTCGATATTGCTTCGCGTTTTCAAGCTTTGGTAGCAGTTGTTCCTGAGCTTGTATTTCGTTTTGGGAGTGGAAAAGAAGGATGCGTTCTGATCCCAATTGTATCCATCCAATTTCATCAACAGTACTCAGTGCTTTGAGGTTTATCTGCGCAAGTGGGACATTGTGGTGCAACACCCATTGTTTAAAAGCATCTTCGGTTTCCAACGCATTATTGAGCGGAATGGACAAGAAAGAGCTGCTACTGTCTGGCGTCAATTGATCCAAAAGAATTTTATGAGCTTCATTTTCTTTTAAAATTCCCAAAGGATCACCCAAAGAATCTTGAATGGCAACCAAACCATCTAAACTGAATCCTGATTCTTCAAAGTTAAGATCATAGGCATTCCAATCGTGACTTACTTTGGGCATCAAGGGGGTTTGACCAATCATGGTTTCGATCAATTCTTCGACTTGCGGTTGAACTAAAATATTGATTGGAGCATCAGGGTCTAGGGTGGCGTATATTGTTTTGAAAAGTTTTGTGGTATTGGAAGTGCTGTTTTGTTGGGAAGTTCGGATACAATTCTCAATCAACAACTGTGAAGTTGATCGTAGGGTATAGCCTGAAATATTTGTGCTGTATAAGACCTTGGCAGCTCTTTTCTCAATATTGATCTGCATCTTACTGTATTCGATCGAAGGGCCGTTCATTAAAGTAGAATCTAGTGGAGCTTTATAAATATGAGTTAAGACTCCAGGATTTTTACCAACCTTGGTAACACACAACAAGCTTTCGATATCAGGGGTTCCAGAAAGCAAGCTGCTAATGTCTGCGGTTAGTCCTTTGTTCAGCAATTTTATCTCCTTAAAAACTTCGTTGTTGGTGAGCTCACTGGTCAGTGTATTTGCATCATTGATTTGAATGACCCAACTACTGTTTTGCGGAATCCAATCGATCAATTCACTTGGCTTGGAACTTATTGGATCACAGCTCCAAAAGCTAAGGGCTAAACTCAATAAAGAAAAAAGTGGTAATCCTTTTTTGAAAAAGTGAAACAAATTCGTGTGGTTCATATATAGTTTTTATAAAGTTCAAAAATAAGAAACTCAGAAATCAATTTGAAGTTGTTCGGGGAGTAATCTAAAAGTTTTTCTATGATGAGAAGTAATACCTACTGCACGTATGGCTTCTCGGTGCTTTTTTGTAGGGTATCCCTTGTTGTTTTTCCAATCGTATTGCGGATGTTTTTTGTCTAATGCAACCATGAGGTCATCTCGATAGGTTTTTGCGAGTACCGAAGCAGCAGCTATGTTTTGGTATTTCCCATCGCCTTTTATAATGCATTGGTGCGGAATTTTTTTGAATGGGTGGAAACGATTTCCATCGACCAGAATATGAGTCGGGATCGGATCTAGTTTTTGGATTGACCTATGCATAGCCTTTATGGAGGCATTGAGAATGTTGATTTTGTCTACTTCTTTTGGAGTACAATGTGCGACTGCAAATGCGAGAGCGCTTTTTTCAATAATAGGCCTGAGGTATTGTCGCTGTTTTTCGGTTAGTTTTTTTGAGTCATTCAATAAAGGCTCGTCAAAGTCTGGAGGAAGTATCACGGCTGATGCAGTTACAGGCCCTGCAAGGCATCCACGACCAGCTTCATCGGTTCCAGCTTCTAGTCCCTCGAGTAATTGTAGGCTTAACACGTTTTATATTTTAATATTCTCAATTCAAATTACTTACAATTATTTAACTTCGCAATCAAAATTACACCCTTTCATGGCCCAAAGATTCTTTTTACTGTTTTTTTTGCTGAGTAGCTCCCTTGTTTTTAGTCAGGGTCTTTCGGGTGCCAACTATCAAAAAAAGTATAACAGTAAAGGGAAAAGTGCTGTGGGATATGAAAGTCTTTCTATTCAAAATAATGAGTTCGATCCAATACGAGCTAAAGACTCCATCGTCGGGGATTCTATTTCTATTGACATGTACAAGATATATACGGTAGATCGAGACTCTACTTATGTAGACACTACTTTGACAGTGCAGAAAGAGTATAAGATGAATTTCCTGCGTAAAGATTATTTTGAATTACTGCCTTTTTCTAATACGGGACATGCTTTTAATAAAACTGGTTATGATTTTACGGAAAAATCGTTGTTATCTGGTTTAGGAGCTAATTCTAAGCACTATGGTTATGTCGAAGCTTCAGAGGCGTTATACTATCAAGTTCCAACACCCATTACGGAACTTTTTTATAGAACCACTTTTGAGCAAGGGCAAATGGCACAAACGACCATAGCGGTTAATTTGACCCCCCAGTTCAATTTCGCATTCACTTATAAAGGGGTTCGCTCTTTGGGGAAGTATGTCAATTTACGTTCTGCAAACGAACGGTTTGAATTTTCATTCAAATACCAATCCCTGAGTACACGCTATACTTTATGGGGGCATTACGCCAATCAATCCATAGAGAATCAAGAGAATAGCGGAATCAATGACGAAGGTGTTCTTCTTTTTGAAACCGCAGACCCAGACTTTTTAGATCGATCAGTTTTGGATGTTCGAATCAAAACAGCACAGAACATACTGGCAGGGAAGCGTTCGTTCTTAGACCATCACTGGAATTTAGTTCCACCCAAAGACTCAGTCCGAACCAAATTACTCATAGGGCATCGGTTTTTAAATGAATCCCGATATTATAATTACACCGACTCTGGAGGCAATGATCATTTTGGAGAACTAGTTACAGGTGTATTTAGCATCAACGATCGAGCAAAACTTAAAAGAATCAAAAACCAAATTTATACGGAATTCAATACTCCCTTTACTGGGAAGCTTCGTGCAGGAATAGCTGCGGTTCAATCCAATTATTTCTTTGGGCTAGAAGAAGGGGAGGAAATTTCGGATACCGTGCCCAATCAAATTAAAACGACCCAATATCTTATAAGTGGAGACTGGAACTTCCGATGGAAAGGATTTTCGATGCAAGCCACGCTTCAGAAAAGCATTGGTGGAAGTTTGTTGAGTGATGAAATTGCCGTTAAAGCCCGTTATGAATTCCCCAACAAAGCAGCTTTTACGGCACGAACAAGTTTTAGGAATCAAAGCCCCGACTTTAATTTCC
This sequence comes from Candidatus Arcticimaribacter sp., assembly GCA_003023645.1. Classification (GTDB taxonomy): domain Bacteria; phylum Bacteroidota; class Bacteroidia; order Flavobacteriales; family Flavobacteriaceae; genus Arcticimaribacter. Next base: position 3,391 of record PXYQ01000139.1, read on the forward strand.
AACTCTATAAGAGTGATTATCAAAGTTACAACTGGTACAATCCCGATTTAGAGAATCAAAAAACAACACATTTCTCTGTAAATCTCGAGCATCCTTGGTTGGGGAGTATCTATGCGCACTGGCAACAACTGACCAACTACACGTATTACAATACAACTTCTTTTGGGCCCGGGTACGAAGATCCAGATGTTAATAGAGAAAGTATCATATACAGACCCCCCAATGATCTTTATTTAGCAGCTCCTACACAAGCTGCCGAAGCCCTCGATTATATCAAGATTCGGTACCGTTCGGAATATAGGCTTGGAAATTTTGCGATGACCAATACCATGCAATACCAAAATGTTGCTAGTGGTGCACAGGCCATCCAAGATTCTTTAGTCTCACAACCGCTAAACGTCCCCGAATGGAACTTGAGAACCACCCTGAGCTTTAGCCGTGACATCTTTAAGAAAGCCATGTTCCTTCAAACAGGGTTTACTGGGCATTACTTTACAAAATACTATGCCGATCGTTACAACCCCCTGTTAGGTGATTTCTCCAGACAAAGTGATGTTTTGATAGGTGACTTCCCAAGAATCGATTTTTTTATCAATGGAAAAGTGCAACAAACTCGACTTTATTTAAAAGCCGAGCACATCAATACACTCTTTACAAATCCAAATTATTTTAGTGCCCCAGGTTATCCTTACCGCGATTTTGTCGTGCGTTTTGGTTTGGTTTGGAATTTCTTCCAATAGATGAGGTTTATATTTACCTCTAATAATCCTCTTTTTTTTCATTTAGATAATTCGTTAGAGTCTGTGATTAGTTGCAATGCTAAGGATTTGGG
>PXYQ01000140.1 GCA_003023645.1 Candidatus Arcticimaribacter sp.
CTGCTAAAGAAAAAAAGGAAATGAACCTAGACTATGGTCTTCGTGTCCTTGAATCGGGAGCATACATGTATGAAATAAGCCCGAACTCTGTACTTCTGAAAGTAAACGAACAGCCGTTGAGTACAATCGATGACTTGAGAAAGTTTGATCGGAATAACATTCAAAACTTAGAATATTTGAGTCCAAATGGTGAAAAAGAACGAATTTCTTTCAGGAGAAGGTAATATTATTTTGAGCTTATTCTCAAGAGTGATCACTCGGGTTAGTTTAAAAAAAGCTGCATCTTTGCATCTCAAATATTGTTTATGCGCATCGACATCATTACCTTATTCCCTCAACTCCTCCAAAGCCCGTTTGAAGCTTCTATTGTAAAGCGTGCAATAGAAGGAGAAAAAGTAGAGGTGGTTTTTCATGATCCAAGAGATTATACGGTATCTAAATACAAACAAGTAGATGACGCGCCTTTTGGCGGCGGAGCCGGAATGGTTATGATGATTGAACCAATTGACAAGTGTATTACAAAACTGAAAGCGGAACGCACGTACGATGAAATTATTTATATGACTCCCGATGGAGATCAATTGAATCAACCGATAGCAAATGAATGTTCGCTTAAAGAGAACATCATCATTTTATGCGGGCATTATAAAGGAGTGGATCAACGTGTGCGGGATCATTTTATTACTAGAGAAATTTCGATTGGAGACTTTGTATTGTCAGGTGGCGAACTTGCAGCCGCAGTTTTTTGCGACAGCATCATCCGATTGATTCCTGGAGTTTTAGGAAACGAATCTTCAGCATTGAGCGATAGTTACCAAGATAATTTACTCGCACCTCCTATTTATACCCGACCAGCAAGTTACAAAGGCTGGGAAGTTCCTCCCATTCTAACTTCTGGAAATACACCTGCAGTAGAGCTTTGGAGAGAGGAACAAGCTTTTGAACGAACCCAAAAACTACGTCCAGACTTACTAGAAGACTAATTATGAAATCAAAACACCTCCTCTTTATTATAATAGCGCTTCCGCTCTTCTTTATGTCGTGTAAAAAAAGCCCAGTAGACACTCCAGATAAAGATCTACTAGTATATTGTACTTTAATATTCGTTACGGAATCTGTTACGGTTTCTGGAACAGTTTTGGATGACTTTTACAGCCTACGCCTTTCAACTGGGGATACTTTACGATTAGAAGATTATAACTCAGAAGATCAATATTATCCAATTCTAGACGACAGTTCTATTCCTCAGACCAAAGATATTGAAGAGCGTATTGATTTTGTTGCCCTCCGTGGAGATCAAATTCTAAAAACGCCCTATACCTTTACCTCAGATGGTTGTCATATTGTTAAAACAAGTGGTTTAGAGGTCATTAATTTTTGAAAAGCGCTTTTTTTTTGATTTTTTTCTTAAAAAAGGAAAGCGAAAATAAAATAATTGGTACTTTTGCACTCGCAATGTAACCTCTGACGAAAATCGTGTATGTTACTAGCTACAATTATTTAAGTATAACTAATGGAATCATTAATTAATTTTGTTCAGGACCAATTCATCGAAAAGAAAGAATTTCCTGAATTTTCAGCTGGAGACACCATCACTGTTTATTACGAGATCCGTGAAGGAGAAAAGGTAAGAACACAGTTTTACAGAGGTGTAGTTATTCAAATCAAAGGGACTGGCTTAGCAAAGACCTTTACGATTAGAAAAATGTCTGGAGAAATTGGTGTAGAACGTATCTTCCCAATCAATCTTCCAGCCCTTCAAAAAATTGAAATCAACAAACGTGGAAGCGTTCGTAGAGCTCGTATCTATTACTTTAGAGAATTACGTGGTAAGAAAGCACGTATCAAAGAGCGTCAATACAAATAAAATTTTAAAGGTCGCATTAGCGACCTTTTTTATGAACTGAATTTAACCTTCTTTATTCTGGGGAGTTCCTCCAGAGTAGAATCCTAAAACATAACAAATGTCAAAAATAAAAGTTGCCAATCCGGTAGTTGAAATTGATGGAGATGAAATGACTCGTATCATTTGGAAATTCATCAAAGAACAATTGATTTTACCTTACTTAGATGTTGAATTATTGTATTACGATCTTGGTATCGAAAAAAGAAACGAAACCAATGATCAAATCACTGTAGATGCAGCTGAGGCAATCAAAAAACACAATGTTGGAATTAAATGTGCAACAATTACTCCTGATGAAGATCGTGTAGTTGAATTTGATTTAACAAGAATGTATCGCTCTCCTAACGGAACCATCCGTAATATTGTTGGTGGAACTGTATTTAGAGAACCCATCATAATGAGTAATGTACCTCGTTATGTACAAGGGTGGACAAAACCAATTTGTATTGGACGTCATGCATTTGGAGATCAATACAAAGCAACCGATACGGTAATCAAAGGAAAAGGGAAACTTACTATGACCTTCACTCCTGAAGACGGAAGTGATGTGCAATCTTGGGAAGTTTACGACTTTCAAGAAAACGGAGTTGCTATGTCTATGTACAACATCGACAGTTCTATTTATGGATTTGCTCGTTCATGTATGACCCGTGCTTTAGACAAAGGATGGCCTTTATATTTATCTACAAAAAACACCATCATGAAAGCTTATGACGGACGTTTTAAAGACATCTTCCAAGAAGTTTTTGATGCAGAATTCAAAGATCTTTTTGCAGAAGCTGGTATTACTTATGAGCACCGACTAATCGATGATATGGTTGCAGCATGTATGAAATGGAGTGGAGGCTTTGTTTGGGCATGTAAGAACTATGACGGAGATGTACAATCGGATACTGTTGCACAAGGATTTGGTTCTTTAGGTTTGATGACTTCTACTCTAGTAACTCCTGATGGAATTACAATGGAAGCAGAAGCTGCTCACGGAACAGTAACACGTCACTTCAGACAACACCAACAAGGAAAAGAAACTTCAACCAACCCAATTGCTTCCATCTTCGCATGGACACGTGGTTTGGCTCACAGAGGAAAACTAGACGAAAATCAAGCGTTAATTGATTTCTGTACCGCTCTTGAAGAGGTTTGTGTAGAAACTGTTGAAAGTGGAAAAATGACTAAAGATTTAGCCGTTTTGATTCACGGAGAAAAATTGAATGAATCCAACTACTTAACAACGCAAGGCTTTTTAGCCGCTTTAAAAGAAAATCTCGACAAGAAACTTTCTTAATACGTTTTAAAAAACTCCACAATGTGGAGTTTTTTTTTGCTTTGTTTTAAAATAAACCACTAATTTTAAAAATAAACAGGAAAGTATTTATCAAAACTTGTAACAAGAGGCAGCGATGTCTTTTTATCTATTTGTAATAAATTTTAGCAAAAACTAAACTCAAGTTCTTTTACTTAGAAATAGCAAAGCCATTCTAAAATAGAAGACACTTTATTAAAATAAAATTAGACTTTAAGATTTTTGCTGTTAATAGAATCAAGTCAAGATTTAAGCAGAATACAACTAGTGATAAAGAGTGATTTACAACGTTCAATCTGTATTTTTAAAACTAGGGCACGAAAACATTTGTTTAGAATTTAGTACTCAACTACCCTAGGCCATTAAATTTAATAATTGGAATAGTAATTGTTAAATTTTGTAAAAAAAAACATTATAATACATAAACTATGTACTTTTGAGTTACCCAAATTTAACTGAAATGCCAACAAGACTAAAGTACACCTGTATAAACTTAATAATTTTTGGATTACTTATTTCATTATTTTCTTGCTCTCAGGAAGCAATTCCAGAGAATATTAATTCAACTCAAACTGTAAAACCATCTACAGGGAATTCATCAGATAGTAACACCACTTCAGGAACAACGAGCACATCAACTGAAACAAATACTTCAACTAATGTAAGCACTAGTGTTTATTCAATTTACGATAATATTAGCGATGTTAATTTAGTGTTAGATGAAGTTTATAGTTTTTTTCCTAAATTTAAAGAAAGAGGTGAATCTGAAATTAGTGTTAAACAAGAATTTGAGTTCATTATAGATTCAACTTTCACTTTTTCAGATGGATATTCATACACTAAAACTTCAATTTCAGTTGTCGAAAAGAGCATACAATCTTGGATAGATGCTCACCCCAAAGACGTTAATAACGACGGCGATCAAGATGATTGGGTTGTAAGAAATTTCACTAAAACTCCTTTGGGGTTTACTTCAGTAGAAT
>PXYQ01000022.1 GCA_003023645.1 Candidatus Arcticimaribacter sp.
CTGTTGCACCTTTTGGGTAAAAAAGGAGACGATTGTCTATTTGGTTACATAATAAATCCAAAGGGTTCCCTTCAACTCCAGTTCCAAGAATAACCCCAGGATTAACGATGACTGCAGGAACTCCTTCTTGCGTGGCTCTCCAAACTTCAAGTTCAGCTCCAAATTTAGAGTATGCATATGGAGTGTGATCTTGATCAGCATTCCAAGGTGTCGATTCGTCAATTGAATCGGAAGTGGTATCGCTTCCTAGTGCTGCAATTGAACTGATGTATGCTATTTTTTTTAGCTGGTGCTTAATGGCTAAATTAACAAGATTGGTTGTCCCTTGCTGATTTACCTCCATTAATGTTTCTTGCTTATAATGCGCAAATGAAATAAAAGCTGCGCAGTGGTAAAGATGTGTAATTCCTTCAAAGGCAACCGCCAAACTAGGTTGATTACAAACATCGCCTTTGCGCCAAATAATTTCAGCAACTTTTGCTGACTTTGTTCGCTCTTTTAAAAAATCTAAAGTGCTGTTTTTTTTTGATTCTGATCGGTATAGTGCCACAAGTACTCGATCCTGTTCAATGAGTTTTAACAGTAAATGTGATCCAACCAATCCGGTAGCTCCTGTGACTAATATCATATCTCAAAAGTACTGTTTTTTATTTTTGTCTTTCTTGTTACCTCAGAGAAATCTATCTTTGTGCAAATCGATACAGCAAAGTATTGAAGAAAATAAAATACGGCCCTCTGAAAGGAATTGACCGATAAAATAATAAGATCCAAACAGATGAAAAATCCTTTTGTTGAAGAGTTAAGATGGCGTGGAATGTTGCATGATATAATGCCAGAAACTGAGAATCATTTAAATGACAAAAAGGCATCGGGTTATATCGGTTTTGATCCAACCGCAGATTCACTCCATATTGGGAGTTTAGTGCAGATTATGATTTTAATGCATTTTCAGCGAGCAGGCCATAGACCAATCGCTTTGGTAGGGGGCGCAACAGGAATGATCGGAGATCCATCGGGGAAATCAGCTGAACGTAATTTGTTGAATGAAGAAACTCTTGATAAAAACATCAATGGAATCAAAAATCAATTGGCACGTTTTTTAGATTTTGATGCTTCAAATGATAACGCTGCGTTGCTTGTCAATAATTTGGATTGGATGAAAGGCTATTCTTTGATCGATTTTTCTCGTGATATAGGTAAACACATTACTGTTAATTATATGATGTCTAAAGATTCTGTAAAGAAACGTTTAGGTTCAGAATCACAAGTAGGGATGTCTTTCACTGAATTCACGTATCAATTGCTTCAGGGATATGATTTTTTACACCTGTATAAAAACCTTGACTGCACCCTCCAGATGGGTGGTAGTGATCAATGGGGAAACATAACAACGGGAACCGAATTAGTGCGTCGAAAGGCAAGTGGAAAAGCATATGCAATTACCTGTCCCTTGATTACTAAAGCAGATGGCACTAAATTCGGGAAAACGGAAGGTGGTAATATTTGGTTAGACAAAAGCCGTACTTCTCCGTATAAATTTTATCAATATTGGTTGAATGCTTCTGATGAAGATGCAGAGAGCTATATTAAGATTTTCACGTTTCTGAGTGAAGAAGAAATAATTGCTTTAATAGAAGAACACAAACAAGCACCTCACTTGCGCGTATTGCAAAACAGAATAGCGAATGAAGTGACCTTGTTGGTACATTCACAAGAAGACTTGGATAATGCCCAAAAAGCATCTCAAATTCTATTTGGAAAATCTACTTCTGAAGATTTGAAGAGTTTGGACGGCCCTACTTTTTTAGATGTTTTTGAAGGCGTGCCGCAGGCTGAACTTGCTAAAGAAAGTCTTGAAGAAGGTGTCGATATCATTGCTGCATTAGCAGGTGATAGTCAGTTTTTGAAATCCAATGGAGAAGCACGACGTGCACTCAAAGAAAATTCGATCTCCGTAAATAAAACAAAAGTGCAGGAGACATATAACGTTACGAGTCAAGATTTAATTAACGAGCGTTATGTATTGCTCCAACGCGGAAAAAAAACCTATTTCATTTTAAATTTCGTTTAGTAAACCAAGAGGTTGCATCCGCGAATATCGGAGTGATCTACTCTTCCAAGAACCTCAAATTGGTTTTTTGGGTGTAGACGCCCCAGATCTTGAGTTGCTATAAAAGCACAAGATTCACGATTAGCCAAATCCATAATGTTGAGATTCCCCATCATTCCTTCTGTTAAGAAAGTGAAAGGATCGGTTGTGTCTCTTGTGAAAACTTGCATCCAAGGAGGACAACTAAAAAGCCCCTCTCCTTTGGAATAGGCTTGGGATAAAAGCTCGGTCATGCCATACTCAGAATGAATGTGTTCTACCCCAAAACCAGTTCTAAGTTGCTCATGCAAGTCTTCACGAATCAGTTCTTTTCGTCTCCCTTTCATTCCCCCAGTTTCCATGATAAGGGTGTGTTTCAGGTCAAAACTATATTGCTCAACTAAATCGAGTAACGCAAAGCTTACGCCCAAAAGAAGTGTTGGTTGTTGTGCAGCTTCCAGTTCTTCAATAACGATTTTCAATTCCTCTAAATTGTTGAGGTAAAAACCGCTTTTAGGATGACCACTATCTCGGATTAAACGATCGGCCATATAAATCAAAGATGAACCTTGACGCTCAAGGTAGGAGGGGAGCAGGGCAAGGATAGCCATTTCTTTTGGCGAACCATAAAACTGATTAAACGCCTTGGTGAAACTTTCCTCATAGCCTTTTATTTCTTTCACAAAATGCTTGGAAGTTTCCGTACCCGTTGTTCCACTTGAAGTGAATGTTATGGCTTCGGGTTCCGAAAAACTTTTCACTTCGTGGCTTTTGAAAAAGCGGATAGGGAGAAATGGAATGTCACATATGGACTTTAAGTCTGAGGGGTTAAAGTGAATTAAATCACAGTAGGATCGATAGACTGAATTATGCTCATATTGATGGTGAAATGTTTGCCTAGCACACAATTCAAAATCTGCATTCGATTCGATTTCCCAGAAATTAACCACCCGTTGTTTCATGAATACAAAGTTATTGATTTTATAGCGCATTAACACAGGGTTTATTTTCAATGTGAACAAATTATTAAGAAGTTGAAAGCAGTTGTTTTTATCCTTAAATTTGATGCAGACTAAGTCATTACAATTTCAATATTCATTAATTCTATTAGTCAGGTATGGAAAAAAGTAGCATTAAAATACTATTAGTCGATGACGAGCCGGATATAATAGAAATTTTGACATACAATCTAAACAAAGAAGGCTATCAAGTTTTTTCTGCTTCTAATGGAAAAGAAGCATTGGTTCAGGCGAGTAAAATAATTCCACATTTGATTATTTTAGATGTAATGATGCCTGTGATGGATGGAATAGAAGCCTGTGAAAACCTCAGAAAAGACAACCGTTTCGAAGATACAATCATAATGTTTTTGTCTGCACGATCTGAAGATTATTCTCATGTTGCAGCCTTTGATGTAGGTGCCGATGATTATGTAAACAAACCTATAAAACCAAAAGTGCTGAACTCAAAAGTAAGCGCCTTGCTGCGTCGCTTTACTAAAAACGAAACCAACACGAATATTGTACACGGAGACCTGACGATCAATTTAGACGAATACAAGGTTATTTTGAAAGGTGAAAAAATATCTTTCCCAAGGAAAGAATTTGAATTACTTCGTTTATTAGCTTCGAAGCCAGATAAAGTTTTTAAACGCGAGAAAATTATGGAAGCTGTCTGGGGGAATGATGTTGTTGTTGGAGATCGAACCATCGATGTTCACATCCGAAAGTTACGTGAGAAAATGGGTAATGCTTATTTCAAAACAATCAAAGGCGTAGGATACAAATTTGTAATTAACGAAAACAATTGATACACTTCTTCAAAAGGTTTAGGACCGCTTTTTTTATTACGCTCTTCATTAATTTATTTGGAGTGCTACTCATCGGGGGGTTTCTCTATTTTTCCGAGGGCTTCACATTCAAATCAGAACATCCGCTTTTGATCGTATTGGGTGGCTTTGTACTTTTCTTTTCTTTTAGTTTCTTTCTAATCCAATACCAGAATGAATATTATATTTTTTCAAAAGTTAAAGCACTATACGATGCATTCTACTCCGACGGAATTCCTCTAAGTAAAGAGTTGATAAAGCGAGATGCACAATCGTTAACAAAGAGTATTCAAGAGTTTGCCAAAGAGAGTAAATTGGAAATCGAATTGCTCAAAGGAAAAGAGAACTACAGGAAAGAATTTATTGGCAATCTAGCACATGAATTAAAAACGCCACTCTTTACGGTCGAAAGTTATATTCTTACACTAGCAGATGGTGCAGCAGAAGATGAGGTACTTCGAGAGAAATACTTACGAAAAGCAGCCCAAGGTGTCGATCGGTTGAATCATATTGTAACCGATTTGGATTTAATCACCAAATTCGAAGCTGGAATTACTTCGATCGAAACGAAGCGTTTCAATATTTATGCTTTGATCGAAGAAGTCATGGGACTTTTGGAAATTAGAGCGCAAGAGAAAAACATCGAACTGCTTTTTGATAAACCCATCGGTTTAGATGAACTGTGGGTCTTTGCAGATCGAAAAAGAATATCGCAAGTAATTACTAACCTTGTAGTAAACTCGCTGAAGTATGGAGTTTCAGGAGGTACAACGGAGGTTTCCATAGGTGTTTTAAGTAAACAAAAAATACTAGTCCGTATTATAGATAATGGAAGAGGTATCGAAGAAGAACATATTCCCCGCTTATTTGAACGTTTTTATCGAGTAGATAAAGCTCGGAATCGAGACGAAGGAGGCTCTGGATTAGGTCTTGCAATCGTGAAGCATTTGATTGAAGCGCACCAAGAAAAAATATATGTCCAAAGTACTTTTGGAGTTGGGTCTGAATTTTCTTTTTCCCTTTCTAAAACAAAATAAATAGCCCGCTTTAATTCGTATAGATTACTTATTTTTACATCCAAAGAAACACACCTTGGGCAGTAAAAATAAATTAAAGCGATTCAATCAAAACTTAACTTTTAAGAATGTAATTCAACCAACTCGAGAGGAATTAGTTGAAAACAAGTTTGCTTTAAAGGGAAATTGGAATAAAGATTTTTTTAAAAATGACAATCCAATTGTCTTGGAGTTGGGATGTGGAAAAGGAGAGTATACGGTTTACTTAGCACAAGAACATCCGAGTAAAAACTTTATTGGGATTGACTTGAAAGGGGCTCGTTTTTGGGCGGGTGCAAAAGAGTCATTGGAACTCGAACTTACGAATGTTGCTTTTATTCGTGCACAAATTGAATTGGTTACAGATTTATTTGCAGAGAATGAGATCGATGAAATTTGGATCACCTTTCCAGATCCGCAAATTAAATTCAAAAGAACAAAGCACCGCCTAACCAATCCGCAGTTTTTAGCGAAATATAAAACCATTCTTAAGCCAGAAGGTTATATCCATCTAAAAACAGATAGCGAATATATGCATGGTTATACATTGGGCTTATTAGAAGGTATGGGGATTGAGGTTGCTTATGCGCATCACGATTTGTACACCAATGCCTATGCTCCAAAAGAGGCAACTGCTATTCAAACGTATTACGAAAGTATATACTTAGAACAAAAAAAACCGATAACGTATTTGAAATTTAATCTCCCCTAAAAATGGCTGCAAAAGAACTTAACTTTTTTGAACGTGTATACGAAGTGGTTCGCAAAATTCCACACGGTCGAGTTTGCTCTTATGGTTTAATCGCACGTTACTTGGGTTCTCCTCAAAGTGCTCGAATGGTTGGTTGGGCAATGAATGCTTCTCATATCAAAGAAGATGTTCCTGCACACCGTGTAGTCAATAGACTAGGGCTGTTGACTGGGAAACAACATTTCGAAGGAACCAATTTGATGCAACAATTATTAGAAAGCGAAGGGATAGAAGTTAAAGAAAATCAAATACTCGATTTTGACCAATGTTTATGGAACCCTGCGGACCATTTACCGCCACTAACATAAGATTTGGAAACCTTCATCATCTCGGTTTAGAACAGTATATTTGTAATTTAGAATCAATATTGAAAAGGGAAACCTAAATGAATATATCAAAACAGGCAGTACAAGAAGTTCTTGAAGGACTAACCGCTCCGGGCGAAGGACAAAACCTAGTAGCAAGTGGAGCTCTTAAAAATATAAATGTTTTTGGAGATGAAGTTGTTATTGACCTTGTGCTAAAGAATCCGAGTCTTCAAGCCCGTAAAAAAGTTGAGGTTGAGATTTTAAAAAGCATCCATGCCCAGGTATATAAGAAAGCAAAAATAACAATCAATATAAAGGTTGAAACTCCTCCAAAGGCAGACGCTCCTATCAAAGGACAACCGATCAATGGAATCAGTTCTATAGTAGCCATTTCTTCTGGAAAAGGCGGCGTAGGCAAATCTACTGTAACTTCTAATATTGCCGTTACTTTATCTCAAATGGGATTTCAGGTTGGAATTTTAGATGCAGATATATACGGGCCTTCAATTCCAACGATGATGGATATGGAGGGTGCACGACCCCTTTCAATAAACGTTGATGGAAAATCTAAAATGAAGCCTATTGAGAATTATGGTGTTAAAGTATTATCCATAGGTTTCTTCACAGAACCCGACCAGGCCGTTATATGGCGTGGCCCAATGGCATCTAAAGCACTCAATCAAATGATCTTTGATGCAGCTTGGGGAACACTCGATTTTTTATTGATTGACCTACCTCCCGGTACTGGAGATATTCACTTGAGTATTGTTCAGTCACTTCCAATCAGTGGAGCAGTAGTTGTTAGTACGCCTCAAAATGTAGCCTTAGCCGATGCTAGAAAAGGTATTGCTATGTTTCAACAAGAAAGCATTCAAGTTCCTGTTTTAGGAATTGTAGAAAACATGTCTTATTTCACTCCAAAAGAGTTACCAGACAATAAATATTATATCTTCGGAAAAGAAGGCGCAAAGAATTTAGCAGAAGACACTCAAGTTCCCTTCTTAGGCGAAATTCCTTTGGTACAAAGTGTTCGTGAGGCTGGAGATATAGGAAGACCTGCAGCACTTCAGGAAGAAAGTACCGTTGCGGATGCGATTCATTTGATCACTCAGAACATGGTTGCTCAAGTTGTCGATCGAAACAAAACATTACCTCCAACTCAGGTAGTAAAAATAACAACAATGTCTGGCTGTTCAGCCGTAAAAAAATAAGTTATGGAATCTGCCGAAATTAAAGAAAAAGTACTCTTAGCATTAGCCGAAATACGCCCCTTTTTAGCTGCCGATGGCGGTGATATTTCTTTGGTTTCCATTGAAGACGATCGTATTGTAAGTGTTCAGCTTCACGGAGCTTGCGTGGGTTGTTCTGTAAATCAGATGACACTGAAATCTGGTGTAGAAATGACAATTAAAAAATATGTTCCCCATATTGAAGAAGTCATCAACGTAGAAGTATAATTGTAAAAGAATATTGTGAGTCAAGACATAAAAATCAGCATCGTTGATAGAGAAGGAAAAACCCATGAGGTTGAAGCTCCAACCGATATGGCAATGAACTTAATGGAGGTTTGTAAAGCATATGAGCTTCCAGTTGAAGGAACCTGTGGCGGAATGGCCATGTGTGCTTCTTGTCAGTGCTATGTGCTTTCCGATTCTATTCTCCCAGAAAAGTCGGACGATGAAGAAGCCATGTTGTCCGAAGCATATCATGTACAAGAGAACAGCCGTTTGGGTTGCCAAATCCATATTGCTGCAGAAATGGATGGCTTGAAAATACAGCTTGCTCCCGAGGAGGAGTAGATTTTAAAGACAACTTTTACGTTTTTCTCGGATTTAGTTTATCTTGACAACAAATCCATTGAAATGAAAAACATCCTTTACATACTTTGCATACTTTTATTTGTTGCTTGCGACAATCCTTCTGCTCCTGTAGTGAATGAATTGTCACCCATGACAAAAACCGATCTGGCTCAGGGAATTCTTTATGAAGCCAATATTAGGCAGTATTCTAAAGAAGGAACTTTTGATGCTTTTGCAAAGGATTTACCGAAACTCCAGCAAATGGGAGTCAATATTCTTTGGCTGATGCCAATCAACCCTATATCGACAACAAAAAGTAAAGGCCCTTTGGGAAGCTACTATGCAGTTGCTGATTATACGGGAGTGAACCCTGAATTTGGAACTCTAGAGGATCTTAAAGATTTAGTTACTCAAGCGCATGCTTTAGGGATTTATGTAATTCTGGATTGGGTCCCAGGGCATACCGGCTGGGATAATCATTGGATTAAAGATCATCCTGAATATTATCTTCAGAATGAAGCAGGTGAAATTATAGATCCCATCAATCCTTTTACAGGAGAATCTTTTGGTTGGACGGACGTTGCGGATTTGAATTATGACAATATGGACATGCGTCAAGCCATGCGAGAAGCGATGGTGTATTGGGTTAAAGAAGTCAATATTGATGGATATAGAATTGATCAGGCCTATGCAGTTCCTATGGAGTTTTACAAAAAAACTTTCGCAGCTTTACGTGAAGTTAAACCTGTTTTTTTGCTAGCTGAAACTGATGTTAACCATCCTGGAGGTATTGAGATGGTTGATTTATTTGACGCTTCGTATGATTGGCCAGGGCATCATCTGTTAAAGGATGTAATACATGGCAAAAAGAATGTAACGGATTGGGATGCACACATTGAAAACCTATTAGAAACATACAACGATCGTAACATAGTAGTTAATTTTATAAGCAATCATGACGAGAATTCATGGAATGGAACTGTGCAAGAAAGCTTTGGCGCTGCTGCAGATGTTTCCTTAGCCTTAGATTATTTGTCTCCTGGAATGCCGCTTATTTATAGCGGAATGGAATACGACTTAGACAAAAGGCTATTGTTTTTTGAAAAAGATAGCTTCCCTAAAGTAGCAGGGAAAACCTTTAAATTATTGGAACAACTGGGAGCGTTGAAACTTCAACACCCGGCGCTTCACAGTGGAGTTGATCGAGGAACTTACAGACGACTTTCTACTTCAAGAGATGAAAACGTTTTGGCATTTGAGAGAACTAAAAAAGGAGATACAGTAGTTTTTATCGCGAATATAAGTGCAGAATATGTTGGGTTTACCGCACCGTATAATGGAACTTTTAAGCGATTTGAAGACGGAAGAGTAAAAATTCTTTCGGATACGTATGAACATCGAATGCGACCGTGGGAATTTTGGATTTTAACTAAATAATTATTTTCAATGCGAAACCTTACAAAACTATTACTAATGACACTTCTTGTTTCTTCTTGTCAAACTCCAGACTCTAATACGCTTGTTATAGGTCATCGGGGTGCACGTGGTCACGTTGCAGAAAACACCCTAGCATCGATTAGCAAAGCAATGGAACTCGGTGTCGATGGAGTTGAGATTGACGTCTTCCGATGCGCTACAGGCGAACTGGTTGTTTTTCATGACAAGACCTTAGACGCACTTACCAACGGTACGGGTTATATAGAGCAGATGTCCTTGGATTCAATAAAACAATTCCTTGTTTTAGGAAAAGAACCCATTCCGACATTGAATGAAGTGATGGATCTTATAGACGGAACAATTCAATTGAATATTGAACTCAAAGGGACACAAACTGCTGTTTTAACGTCTGAATTGATCGAGCACTATTTCGAAACCTCTAATTGGGAAGCAACGAATGTTTTCATTTCTTCTTTCGATTGGAATGAGTTGGATCAATTTTATAAAGTAAACAAAAAAGTTGCAATCGCTGTGTTGACAGAAGATGATCCAATTGATGCAATTCCTGTTGCAAAACGATTAGCAGCATTTGCAATCAATCCAAACTACAAAAGCCTAACCCAAGTAAATGTTGAAAAAATACATGAGGCAGGCTTTATGGTTTATCCCTGGACTGTAAATGAACCTGAAGATATTGAGCGAATGATTACTATTGGCGTCGATGCTCTAATAACAGATTTTCCAGAAAGAATTAGATAAAGAGGCTTAATTCATTTTTTGTTGCGTCCATCCAATTGCGGCACCAACCACTCCGTAAAATACTACAGACCAAACTGCGTCTACTAGATGCCCATTAAGGGTGTAAATGTCTGCAGTACCGTACCAAACAAATCCCATTCCAAATCCAACGAGGACACCTATCCATGCGCCAAATTTAAATCCAGAACTAAGACCAGTTTCATGTCCCGTCAATTTTTGGTAAAGTGTTGACATGCTAAAAGCTTGAATGAGTAGCCCTAAACTTAAATAGAGCATATCTGCAGGAATTTTTGAAATTGCCTGATTGCTGGCTTCCTTCATAAAGTCATTGGCAAGAATATCATAATATAAATAGCCAAGAAAAAATAGAATAACAAAACCCGAAAGGGTTCCCAATACATTTGATTTTGAAAACATAATTGAATGATTTAAAGATTATATTCCATTAAAGTAATATTTTAATGTATTCTTTAAAAATATAGTTTTCAACAACCTACACTTCTGGCTGACTTTACCGTTTAGTGAATAAATTGCATTTAATTTAAGATAAAAACCCCTATGTTTAGTGCAGTGGCGTAAAGCAACCATGCAAAATATGGGTAAAGTAAATAGGCCGCCTTCCTGTTGACAACTTTAAACCACCTGATGGTTAAGAATACTAAGATGAGTAAAGCTAGAATAATAATGAGCCCTCCTAAAACATTTTTTAAACCGAAAAAAACTAAGGACCACATTGCGTTTAGAGCCAGTTGAGCTCCAAAGTGATACAGTGCAGTTTTTACCCATTTGTGGTGGCTTCCAAAAGACCAAATCCATCCTGCTGACCATCCCATAAGAATGTATAGAAGTGTCCATACGGGTCCAAAGAGCCAGTTCGGCGGAGTAAAGAAGGGTTTATTGAGATTTGCATACCAAACAGGAATTGCCGATTGGGTAACGCTTCCAGCGATCCCGCCAATAATCAAGCAGACGACTATGGAAAAAAGTATGGCAACTCTTTTTTGGTTTTTAGTTTTCATAAATAATAGAATCAAATACTAAGATACGAAATTACGAATGGCTTATTGC
The DNA here is from genome assembly GCA_003023645.1 of Candidatus Arcticimaribacter sp. Classification (GTDB taxonomy): domain Bacteria; phylum Bacteroidota; class Bacteroidia; order Flavobacteriales; family Flavobacteriaceae; genus Arcticimaribacter. Next base: position 11,095 of record PXYQ01000022.1, read on the forward strand.
TTTCTTGTCATGCACGAATCCATTATCTTTGTACCCTATGGACAGTGAAAAAGATTTTATTGAAAAAAGCGAGCTAGTAGTTTCTGGTTCTTCTAAATGGGAAGCACCAAGTAATATCGCTTTAGTAAAGTATTGGGGTAAATTTGGGGCTCAGTATCCACAGAACCCATCCCTGAGTTTCACGTTGTCACAATGTGTTACGCAAACTTTAGTAGCATACAAACCCAAAGAAAATCAGTTGCCTGAATTTTCTTTTGACTTTACTTTTGAAGGAGAACCTACTCCAAGTTTCCATCCAAAGATTGAAACTTTTCTAGAGCGAATAGCGCCTTATGTACCCTTTGTAAAAAATCATCACCTTACTATAGAAAGTAGTAATTCGTTTCCCCATAGTAGTGGAATTGCTTCATCAGCTTCAGGTATGAGTGCGCTTGCACTTGGAATCATGTCCATCGAGAAAGCAGGAAATCCAACAATGTCTGAGGCTTATTTTTTAAAGAAAGCTTCTTTTTTAGCGCGCTTAGGATCTGGAAGTGCAGCACGCAGTATTCAAGGGCCTATGGTGAGTTGGGGAGTTTCTGATGTTATCGAAGGAAGTTCTGATTTATACGGAACGCCGTTATCTTCGGAGTTAAATCCTGTGTTTCAGGGTTACCAAGACACCATTTTATTAATTGACAAAGGTCAAAAAAAGGTCAGCAGTACCCTTGGTCACAACCTAATGAAGAATCACCCATATGCAGCTACTAGATTTGAGCAAGCACGAACGAATGTCAAACTTCTAAAAACAATTTTAGCATCGGGCGATCTTGGTGCTTTTATTGACTTGGTAGAATCAGAGGCCTTGACACTTCATGCGTTGATGATGGCTTCGCAACCTTATTTTATTTTAATGCATCCCAATACGCTTCAGGTTATAAATAAAGTTTGGGCTTATCGGGAAGAAAATCAATCTGCCTTGTGTTTTACTTTAGACGCTGGCGCTAATGTTCATTTGCTTTATCCGAAGTCAGAAAAAGGCACGGTTTTAAAATTCATTAAAGAAGAATTAGCCAGCTACTGTCAAAAGAATCAATTCATTGAAGATCAAATTGGTAATGGCGCCAAAAAACTATAACTTTGTAGCCATATGAAAGGTCCTTTGTTCTACGCTAAAATTTTACTCTTCGGAGAGTATGGAATCATCAAAGATTCTAAAGGATTATCCATTCCTTATAATTTTTATAGAGGTGCTCTAAAAACATCCAATGACCCAGATACACTAGATTCGCACCAAAAACTCAATGCTTTTTGTGCACATCTAAAAACGCTTCCTGAAACGATTGTATCCTTCGATTGGGTTCGCCTTGAATCTGATTTGAAAAACAACATGTATTTTGATAGTAGTATTCCTCAGGGGTATGGCATTGGAAGTAGTGGTGCGCTTGTAGCATCAATTTACGATCAGTATGCACTGGATAAAATCACTGTTTTAGAGAATTTAACTAAAGAGAAATTACAACACCTCAAGACTGTTTTTGCCGCAATGGAATCTTTTTTCCATGGTAAATCTTCGGGCCTAGATCCGTTGAATAGCTATTTGAGTTTACCTATTTTAATCAATTCACAAGATCATATTGAGCCAACGGGAATTCCATCTCAAAACCCAGAAGGTAAAGGCGCTGTTTTTTTATTGGATAGTGGCATTGTAGGTAAAACTGCGCCCATGGTTTCTATCTTCATGGAGAACATGAAGCGAGAGCCTTTTCGTATCATGATGAAAGATCAGTTCATTAATTACACGGACGCCTGTGTTGATGACTTTTTAAACGGAAATATAGTTTCTCTATTTTCGAACATCAAACAATTATCGAATTTAGTACTTCATAATTTTGAACCTATGATTCCCGAAGAGTTTCGTGCGATATGGAAACAAGGTATAGAAACAAATGATTACTATCTTAAGTTATGTGGATCTGGCGGTGGAGGTTATATCCTCGGATTTGCTCAAGATTTTGAAAAAGCCCAAAAAGCATTACAAGGGCATCGAATAGAAGTAGTCTATAATTTCTAGAAAAGCCATGCTTTTCAAAAAACAACATATCAACAATTTTGGAATTCAGATCCTGGCCTTATTTGCTTCGGTCCGTGGCTATACGCTAACAACTATTATTGTTGCTCAATATCTCAGTGCTCGTTATATTTTTGCACCGCACAGTAACTGGCATCATATCCTTTTTGACACCAAATTATTGATGTTGGTTTTTGCCACCTCCTTTGCTATTGCCGGTGGGTATTTGATCAATAACTTTTATGATGCTGAAAAAGATCAAATCAATCGTCCGCATAAGTATCTTCTAGAACACCGAGTTCCTGCTTCTTTTCAGCTTTTTTGTTACGGATTGCTCAATACACTTGCCTTGGTCTTGTCGATGCTAGTTTCTTGGCGAACAGTTCCTTTTTTTCTAGCCTATATTTTTGGAATCTGGTTGTATAGCCATCTCTTGAAAAAACAATTTTGGGCGAGTAATGTTTTTGCGGTTGTCCTAGCGGTTATACCTTTTTTTGCAATTACGCTGTATTTCAAAAACTTCTCAAGTCTTGTTTTTTATCACGCCAGTTTTTTGTTTTTAATTGTATTGATTCGCGACCTCATTAAAGATTTAGAGAACTTCAAAGGCGACTGGGTAAGAGACTACAAGACCATTGCCGTTGTTTTTGGGGAGCGCACTACTAAGGTGCTATTGTCTTTTTTAATAACACTTACCTTCATTCCAATTGCTTTGCTATTGGCTCAAAAAGAAGTTTTACAGAGTATGTGGTATTATTTTATATTCACAATTCCTTTTTTATTCCTGATCGTATTGATCTTATGGAGATCCCCAGATCAAAAGACGTATCTTTGGCTGCATAATTTATTAAAAGCTCTTATTGTAGCTGGAATACTAAGTATAGTATTGGTTCGGTTTCCACTCTAAGTTCAAACAGTTTTCAAACGCACTCTATGGAATCAAAGTCAGATAATCCTTCCCCGAAAAAAACAGCGAGTTCAACTCGACTAAACAAGTATATTGCTAATTCTGGGATTTGTTCTCGCCGTGAAGCAGATATGTATATCGCTATGGGAATGGTCAAGATAAACGGTAAGATCGTTGTCGAGATGGGTTACCAAGTACAGCCCGGTGATGATGTGCGTTATGATGGGAGAAGAGTTGTTTCTGATAAACCTGCCTATGTGTTATTGAACAAGCCTAAAGGTTTTCTCGGTTCTGTTAAAAAAGGAACGTACAAGAAGGATGTTATGGAGCTTATTGATAACGCTACTTCGTACCGTATTGATCCTGTGAATTCGATGGATCGTACGTCTACAGGTTTGCTTTTGTTTACAAACGATACAGAACTTAAAATCAAACTTAAGAACCCAGCACGTGGAATAAACAAAATTTTCCAAGTTGTTTTAGATAAGAATTTAGTTCAATCGGATCTTGAGAAAATCCGAGATGGAGTTGTTGTCGATAAATTCGACAAAATCCATGTTGAAGCGGTAAGTTTTATCCGTGGAGAAACCAAACGTAAAATTGGAGTTGAACTATCGACAGAACGTCACCGAGCTATATTTCACATCTTTGAAAAGTTGGGCTATAAGGTAGAGCAGGTTGATCGTGTTGTTTATGCCCATTTGACTAAAAAGGATTTGCCTCGCGGAAAGTGGAGACACCTCAATGAGCGCGAAATCAATCTATTTAAAATGATGAAGTAAGCTTTTTCTTTGGATCAATTCATAAAGAAAAACACCATACACAATCCCGTATTGTATTCCGATTAAATAGAAATTCTCATTAAAATCAGAATTCCCATAGGTAGCATAACTTAGAACTACCAGGCCGCTCCAGATCAGGGGGTAGCTGTAATTGGTGAATAGTGCAATGCAAACCAATGACACAATATACCAGGGATGCACTGTAGTCGCTATAAAGAAATAACAACTTAGGCAAAACAACATTCCAGTTAATAATGCTTGTGGAGTTTTATTGTTTCTGATGAAAGTAAAAACAGCAACGATAGCGACTATGACGTAAGGCGATATTTTTCCTAATTTCCGAATGATGTTATATCCTTTTACTTCATATCCTATCTCTCGTATTACATAGTATATACTTCCATTAAATTCAAATCGATTGAACCAGAGGCCGATGGTTTTAAGATAATGACTTAGGTTGTTATCTCCCAAAAAGAATGGAACGAAAAACATAAACAAACACAGGAGTACAAGAGTGCCAAAGAGAATGCTTTTTTTAGGTTTTAAAAAGCGCCAAAATAATGGTAGTATAAGAAGTGGAATTAGTTTGGTTGCAATAGATGCTGCCATTGGAATCGTTGCCCATTTCCATTCACCCTTAGTGAAAATCAAATACAGCCCGAATAAGAAAAAGAACATCATAAAGCCTTCCCAATGTAAATTCCCTGTCAATTCGACAATGATCAACGGGTTTAGGAAATAGAGTCCGATTCTTTTTTTAGAGAGATTTAAGTAATCAAGTAGTTTTATTCCAAGCCAAAAGATACCTAAATCGGATAAAATCAATACAACCCGTATGCTGATGATATTGGCAAGTATGGAATTTCCTCCAACGAGCGAAGCAAGATAAAAACCCCATTGGTTTATTGGGGGGTAATTAGAATAATGAGCTGCACTTAAGGTTCCCATTCCATTGTAAAGCTCTTGACTAAACGGAGTAGAGAATAAGGCAGAAGTTTGATTCAGAAGATCTGGAGTTGCTTCGTATGGATTTAATCCATTAGATAAAAGCATCCCATCCCAAAGGAATCGAAAGAAATCTTGAGATAGCAGCGGGGTAGATAAGAGGAAAATTAATCGGAATAAAATTCCAGCCCAAAACATTTGCTTTAAGGAATAGTCTTTAAAGATTAAAGGGTAACTGCAAAAGAAAAGAGTTAAGTAAAGTGGAATGAGGATGAAGCTTTGTGCACGATCAATTTCAAATCCCATGAAATAATATCCCAACACACTCAATAGTATTGGTGCGAACTGGAGAATCTCTTTGAAGCTTCTCCCAGTGATCATCAGGCCTGAGTTCTAAATGAATTTACAAACACAAATCCAAATCCAATAAAGAGCATTAGATGAAAAGGGAATAAACCAAAATCACCGGCTTCTCCAACCACAAAAGCACTGTACATTCCAAATAAAAAGTAAAGGGTTAAAAACCCTTCTATTACAATGTTTTTTGAAACTTTTTTTGAAGTGTATTTATTTTTTTTCCAAGAGTCTTTTAGGGTTTTGATATTGAATTTTGGTGTTCGTATAAAATCACTTCTTTTTCCTCGATGTCCTTCTAAAACCGCAAGAGAATTGTGGTACGAAAACCCCATGGCAATGGTGTAGAAGGTGAAAAAGAGTTTGATGTACTCTAAAAAATTAAGGAGTCCGCCGCCTTTCATGTATCGATATAGAACCCAGTAACAACTAAAGAAGATAAGTGTACTGACAATAAAGAAGCTAGAAAGATCGAAATACAAACTCAAGTGCCCCCACTCGTTTTTGATATATAACATTGGAATACTAAGAACTCCAACAAAAAACACGTTGAGAAACATGGTGCTATTGAGTAAATGAAATACAGAATGTAGTTTGGTGGAAAGTTTTATATTCTTAGACCCAATTACTTTCTTAGCCATTTTCTGAAAATTTTCCGCACCTCCTTTATTCCATCTGAATTGCTGTGAACGAATAGAACTCATTACTACCGGAAGCTCTGAAGGTGTTTCTACGTCTTCGAGATATTTGAATTTCCAATTCTTCAACTGGGCTCTGTAGCTAAGATCTAGGTCTTCTGTTAGGGTATCACCTTCCCAGTTTCCTGCATCAATAATGCATGTTTTTCTCCATATCCCAGCAGTACCATTGAAATTCATGAAATGATTCTTACTGTTTCTGCCAACTTGTTCGAGCGTAAAATGAGCGTCTAATGCAAATGCTTGAATTTGTGTAAGTACTGAATAATCTCGGTTGATGTGCGACCAACGGGTTTGCACTACACCAATTTCTTTGTTTTTAAACTGTGGAACAGTTTGTAAGAGCCAGTCGCTTTGCGGTAAAAAATCAGCATCAAAAATTGCAATAAACTCGCCTTTAGCTGTTATTAAGCCTTCTTTGAGCGCTCCAGCTTTGAAACCGACTCGATCTTTTCTTCTGATTTGTGTAATGTCTAGACCTCCTTTTATTAGGTTTTCAACTAAACCTCGAGTAAGTTCAACGGACTCATCCGTCGAGTCATCTAATACTTGAATTTCTAATTTTGTCCTTGGGTAGTCGATCAGATTGATACATTCTAACAAGCGCTCCATTACATAGAGCTCATTGAAAACTGGAAGTTGAATGGTTACAAAGGGAATTTTTTCTGGGTCGCTAATGTCTAAGACGGGATGTTTTTCTTTTTTCTTTTTGAATTGAATATAATTCCACAATAAGTTTAACTGAGAAAGACTGTAGAGTAATACAAGAATCAAAGACACTGAGTACAAAGACATTAAAAGAAGGGAAAGGTATAGCCAAATATGCTCCATTTTAGTTATCTAAATATGTAATGTTTGAAAATCCACCCAATAATTTTTATTCCTGCAAAGATAGTTCCTTTTACCGTACCAGAGACTTTCGACACTCCGATTCTTTCCCTATAATTCACTTTAATCTCCTGATATGGAATTGCTTTCTGTAAAATTTTTAATTGCATCTCAACAGTCCATCCATATGTTTTGTCGCTCATATGAAGACCTACTAGGGTGTCCCATCGAATACCTCTAAAGGGGCCTAAATCGGTAAACTTCGATTTATAAAGAATTCTCATTAAAAAACATGCCAGCCAATTTCCAAATACTTGTTGGGGTGTCATTGAGCCCTGTGCTCTCAATTCTTTCACACGAGCACCGACTACAAAAGCAGCAGTTCCATCTTGTATAGGCGCTACAATTTGGAGCAGTTCTTCGGGATAATCTGAATAATCTCCATCCAGAAAAACAACAATATCAGGCTTAGTTTCTAACCCATTGATGTAATCAATGCCTTTGAGACAGGCATACCCATACCCACCTCTTTTTTCTGTAAGAACTGTAGCTCCAGCAGCACGTGCAACCTTTACTGTGTCGTCTGATGAGTTATTGTTTACGACAATAATTTCATCAACTATTTGCGGAATATCTTTAACTACAAGTCCTATGGAATCCTGTTCGTTATAGGCCGGTATAATTACTTTAATTTGTTGCATAAAAGAACTATGAAAACTGGTTTTGCGTAAAGATAAGCCAGTTCTTGATTTGAGCTTTTTTATACGAAAAAATAATTTTATTTCAAGGTGTTCCCTAAAGGAAACTCAGGAGAAAAGGTTCTGTTCTCTAGTGGACCATTTTCTAGTTTCAAAACACCTCTTGGACAAACTGCAGAACAAACTCCGCAACCTACACAGGAAGAACGAACAATACTCTGACCTTTTTGAGCATAAGCACGTACATCGATTCCCATTTCGCAATAAGTAGAACAGTTTCCACAGGAAATACATTGCCCCCCATTTGTTGTAATTCTAAAGCGTGATTTAAATCGCTGTACGAGTCCTAGGTAGGCAGCGAGTGGACATCCAAATCGGCACCATACACGATTTCCGAAAATAGGATAGAAACCTGTTCCGATTACACCTGCAAAAATAGATCCGATTAGAAATCCGTATATGTTCTGAATTGTTTGGGTCTTGACTCCCAAAACAACCTGTGCTCCTGAAAAGTAGGAGTATAATGTAAAGCCGGTCATGATTAACGAAAACGCAAGCACTCCATGGACTAGCCAACGTTCTAACTTCCATGCTCCAATTGATTTATTCGAAAGATGTCTGAATGGATCACCAAGTGTTTCTGCTAAACCACCGCAACCGCATACCCAAGAGCAGTACCATCTTTTTCCAAAGAAATAAACCATTACAGGTACTACAACTAAGGTCAATACAATTCCCCAGACTAGAATGAATAAACCAAACCCACCACTAGATATCAAACTGTTTAGGTTCCAGCTAAAGAAAAAATCATAATCCAAAGGGAATGCATTTTTAAAATCATACCAAGGTTTGTCAAAGCGGACTAAAATTTCTGGAATTAAAAATGCAAATACAATTTGAAAAAACCAAACAGATGTTGTTCTTAAGATTTGATATTTATTATTCCGATACTTGATGTACATGCGGATCGCCATGACAGACATTACAACACAATATAAGAAGCCGTATAAGAACCATTGACTTGCCAAATTACCGCTCAAACGCTCACTTATAGGATCAACAATATAGGTCCAGTTTACGATGTAGTCAGGAAAGAAATATAAGAGCACATAAAAAGTAACTAAAAAGATGAAAACAAACCATCCTAAAAAACCTCTGTTTGTAACAGAATTGAAAAAGATGCCATTGTTCTTTATTCCTGGAGGTCCTAGTGTAATTACATTTGGAAGTATGTAAAGTAAAGATCCGAAAATTCCCAACCCAAAAGTTAGAAGCCAAAACAAACCTTTGTTTTCTTTTATAGGACCAGTACCTGCTGTTTTTGCTATTTCATAAGAAAAACTGTGAGGCTTGTCCCAAATAACTTTACTCCATTCTCTGTTTTTTCTGTGAACGTTATTCGCATCTTCAATTGCTTTTATGATCGTTGTTGAAAGTGTGAAAGGACCCGAAAACTCTTTACCAACAACCTTGGTGTTTATGGCGTCGATAAACAATTCACTTTTGATTCCTTTACTACTGATTACTTCTGCAAATTGTTCAGTGCTGAGTTGGTATTTTCCGATGAAAACTAAAGAACAAAACACAGCTAGTCCCACTATGAATATACCGAATCCAAGTTTTTGTAATGTCTTCATTATTTTGCGATTAGGTTATTGAAAATTCTCGACCAACTTTTCTTTTTTGGCTTAATATCTGTATGCTGTACTGCATTGAAATTTGAAATTATTTCAGTTTCATAGGACTTGAAAAACTCGGGATCAAAATTGCAATCGCTTAAATGCTCCATTACGTGGAAAACACTTCTTTTTTCGGAAAGCATTTGGTCAAAAATCTCGTGTCTCATTCGAATTCCAAAGGTGTTAATACCTAGAAATTCATTTGAGTTTTTGTCAAAAGCAATTGTGACTAGTATGTTTTCTTTTACAAAGCCACCCAGAGGAGTCATGATCGCGAAAATGAATA
>PXYQ01000141.1 GCA_003023645.1 Candidatus Arcticimaribacter sp.
GCAAAAATAAATTTTGTTTCGGAAGATTTAGCCAATCAAGGGTTTACCCCTTCAGTATTTTCCCTAGACCTACCCACCCAAGGCAATACAGCCGAAGAAAAAGAAGCACATAAGCGCGCACTGAACCTTAAATTGATTCATCTGATGATTACTGAAATCCCAAACGAAAGTAAGTTTTGCGTAAGCTATGGGCAACTCAGTGGTTGTTATTGGACCATTCCGGCTACTTCCACTCAAGGCACCACAAAAGAAGGTGACAAGGATTATATCGTACGCGTATCCATGTCGCCCTCCCTAGATCTCGAACATCACAAACAGGTATTCTCGAAATTTGCAGAGCGTATTTGATCTTGTAAAAAAACTGTTTTGATCCTTAAAAATCTAAAATGAAAAATTTTAAAAAATACATAGAAACAATAGCCAATGTTAACGAAAAAGATTGGTCAGTTTTTTCTTCACTCCTAAAGAAAAGAGAGATTTCTAAGAAAAGTACTTTTCTTGTAAAAGGCGAAATAGAAGACAACATTTCCTTTATTGAAAAAGGGGAAGTTCGCTTGTTTATGCCAGAAGCAGAACAAGAAAAGGAACTCACTTTTGGGTTTAGTTTCCAAGGCGAATTTATAAGTGCCTATGATTCTTTTTTAACACGCACTCCATCGACCTATCAGTTAGAAGCTATGGCAGACACTATACTTTGGAGCATTTCTTACAGCGAATTACAAAAAGTATACAAAACAACGTCAATTGGAAATACGGTGGGGCGTTTTATTTCTGAAAAATTGTTTTTAATCAAATCCAAAAGAGAACAGTCTTTGTTAAATGAAACTTCAGAGCAACGATATCTGAACTTATTTAAAGATCGTCCGAACGTGATCAAACAAATTCCGTTGAAATATATTGCCTCTTATATTGGAGTAACTCCACAAGCTTTGAGTAGAATTCGCAAGCGAATTTTTTAACTTCGGTTCATTGTTTTAGCAAGGGCTACTTCCTAAATTTGGATTTATATTATAAGCCAAATGGAGATTGTTATTTTGTTTTTTACGCTGTGGTACGGAGGCTTGTTTTTTCAAACCTTTTTTCTACATCGATATGCCGCACATCAAACCTTTACGATGTCAAATGTTTCCGAAAAGGTAACTTATGTTTTAACCTGGTTGTTTCAAGGTTCAAACTATCTAAGCGCATATGGTTATGGTGTAATGCACAGAATGCACCATGCATATGCAGACACAGAGCAAGATCCGCACTCGCCTAAGTTTGATGGAAATTTATTTGCAATGATGTGGAAGACAAAATCTACCTATCAAAACATCAATACAAAGAAAATTACGGTAGATGAAAAGTATACCATAAACGTACCTCAATGGAAGTCTTTTGACACAATGGCCAGCTCTGGTATTTCGAGAGTCACTTGGACAATCTTATATTTTCTTTTCTTTCTGAAATTTGCAACTACTTGGTGGTTGTGGTTGTTCTTACCTGTTATTATGTTCATGGCTCCTATTCACGGTGTAATTATAAATTGGTTTGCACACATTTACGGATATGCAAACTATAAGCTCAAAGACACTTCAAAAAACTTACTGCCATTCGATTTTTTAATGATGGGGGAAGCGTATCACAACAACCATCACAAACACGGAAGTCGAGCAAATTTTGGTGGAGTACGATGGCATGAAATAGACCCCACGTATATCATTATGAAAGCGCTCCATAAACTGGGTGTTATTAAGTTAAAGTCCGTTAGCTAATTGGTATATACGAAACTTAAAAAAGTAGTGTCACACTAGATAGCATATAATGTTTCTGGATTATATGTTGTATGGTACACGATATCCGTTTTCGATCTAGAAGAAAACAAATTCTCTTTTTTCACTACAAAAGCCCTCATATTGAGGGCTTTACTTTTTTTTACTATATTTGACGAGTAACAGCTCCCAAATCTGTTCTATGTCATGAAAAACCTGCAGTTACTTTCGAGTACTCTCTTTATTAAGTCCTATATATATTTTTGAAGCTGCTAAACCATATGTATTTAGCTTTGAACAAGAAAAACTAAGAAAAACAAACAATATAAAAAAAGTGACACGCATTCTAACATCAATATCCTTAATTGGATTGTAACATACCCTTATGGCTCAAAGAAAATCGTTTATACCTGCTGATTTTAAAGTACCAGATACGTTGCAAAATGAACATTTCAGAATTAGAATGCTCACTGTCAACGATGTCGTGAAAGATTATGATGCAGTAATGTCAAGTATCAAACATTTGAAGGTAGTGTATCCATTATCTAGTTGGCCATCAAAGGATTTAACAATTGAACAAGATTTAATTGACTTGGGATGGCATCAAAAAGAATTTCAAAACAGAAATTCCTTTGCATATACTGTTGTCCGTTTGGATGAAAGTGAAGTAATTGGCAGTTTATATATCAACCCAGCTGAGAAAGATGGTTACGATGCTCGAATAACGATGTGGGTGCGATCAAGTGTTGTAGAAGATGGACTGGACAGTATCTTATTTGATTTTGTAAAAAAATGGATTTCGAAAGACTGGCCATTTCGAAAAGTGGGCTATCCTGGACGAGAGATTAATTGGACTGAATGGGAATCGATAAATTAGTTATTGGCTTCAACTATCCATCTAAAATCATAAAGCGTTTTCACTAAGTTCAAAACTACTTAACGTTGGCAATCAATTAAAAATTAATCCACTATGAAGATTTTAATAAAGCTTTCATTCATTATACTTTTAAACATTTCAGGTTTTAAATTAAGTGCTTGTACTATTTTCTGTGCTTCAAGTATAGAGAAAAAATTAATGGCAGGGAATGAAGATTGGCAAGATCCATTTTCGAAAATTTGGGTACATGAAAAATCTAAAGACAACTTTGGTGTTTTATACTTGGGGCATTCTAATTATCAAGTTCAATTCGGCATCAATGAATATGGTTTGGCATTAGATTTTGCAGCCATATCCAAAATCGAAGGAAGAAATTCGGTAGGAAAGAAAGATTTAAATAACGATTTATCAATTACAATTTTAACGAAATGCAAAACAGTTAAGGAAGCCATTTTATTTTTAGAAAACCATACCTATCAATCCCCTTACCACCAGATGCTATTGTTTGATGCTACGGGTGAATCTTTGGTAGTAAACCAAGACGGTATTGTAAAAAGAGAGGGCAATTTTCAAGTGACGACCAATTTCAATTATTGCATTCCTGAGGAACGAAGCACATGTGAGCGTTATGAGATTATTAATTCTAAGCTGTCCCAGAACCCAAAAATATCGATTGCGTTGTTTAGAGAGTTGCTGAGCAGAACACATCAGGAGGATGACAACCCAACTCAATATTCCTATATAGTGGATGCAACAACAAGCAAATTACATGTATACTCTTTTCATAATTATGAAAATGAGGTGGTTTTAGACTACAAAGAGCTTATTGAAAAGGGCTATATGATGAAAAACCTGAAGCTCATGTTTCCGGACAATTTTATAGAAATGGATTATAGAACCCACCATAAAGACTCCTTAAAACAAAGCTATATTAAAAGGTTGGTTAACGAAGATGCCAAAGAAATCATTAAGGATTTTGAAACCACGATAGAGACCAAACCACAAATAGGCAATTATCCGTTTTTATTATTGGATGTTGCATTTTCGATGATTAATAAAACGTTAATTGAAGAAAATAAGGGTAAACCATTTTACTATTGGTACTATCCTGATGAAGAATATCTAGAATTGAAAACACAAAATCCTCAGTTATATAAAGCATTAGACTTACTCACTTATTTAGAAAATATTCCAAAAGAAGACCCAAAGCAAAACATTGGTGCTTTTGAGTTTAGCGGATTAATCTATACTTTTCTGGGGAATAAAGTTAAGGCAAAAGAGTACTTTGAAAAAACATTGGAAGTCTCTCCAATAGGCATCGGAAACTATAATCGAAGTAAGCTTGTTCTAAAATATTTGAACTCGATCGAATGAAACGAGTTACAAATTAAACACGCACTACCCTCTTCGAAACCTATCTTTCAGCGAACATCTTGTTTCGCTAAATTAGTTATGTAACTCCCTAACCAAAAACAGTAGCAATTAAAATATCTTTCTTAAAAAGGTAGAATAACTGTG
>PXYQ01000023.1 GCA_003023645.1 Candidatus Arcticimaribacter sp.
TGTTTTGATCTAATTTCAAGATTTTCAAAAATCTTCTTCATCAACTTAGGTTTCTGTGCGTAATAAGTTTGGTTTTGAGCTAGTTGAAGACTGTCAATACCATATTTCTCATAAATATATTGATCTGTAAAATACTCTTCATGTGCTGGATCTACATAACTAGAGTTCTTAATTGCTTTCATCAACAATATATCATAAAAAATATCTTCCATCATCTCGGGTGTCATTTCCTCATCTGGCGGCTCAACAGGTGTGCTGCCATCGCAAGCCAAGCAGCTAATAATCAAGAAAAGTAGAATGTAGTTTCTCATGATTTATCTATTAAAAGTTAAACGTTTCGCAACCTTATTTTCTATAATTTCTCCTTTGTCGTAGACACAAGAGCCATTGACCCAAGTAGATTCAATTTTTGCTTGAAAAGTTTCTCCTTCAAAAGGAGACCACTTGCAGTGATACAACAAAGATTCCGATGTAACTGTTGTTGTTTCGTTTAAATCCAGTAAAACCAAATCGGCAAAATACCCTGCTTTAATGTAACCTCTTTTTTCTACGTCAAATAATATAGCAGGATTATGACAGGCTTTTTGCACTAATTTTTCTAAAGAAATCTTACCTCTTTTAGAAGCCGTTAGCAAAGCCAAAAGTGCATGTTGCACCAAGGGTCCACCCGACGGGGCTGACGCGTATTTATTATCCTTTTCTTCTAAGGTATGTGGCGCGTGGTCGGTAGCTAAAACATCTATTCGATCATCATTCAAAGCAGCCCAAAGAGCATCCTGATCTTCTTGGTGTTTTACTGCTGGGTTCCATTTTATTCGAGTCCCATGGGTTTTATAATCTGCAGACGAGAACCAAAGGTGATGCACACAAACCTCGGCCGTTATTTTTTTCTCACTTAACGGAATATCGTTTCTAAACAACTCTGTTTCAATAGCCGTAGACAAATGAAATATATGTAAACGTGCACCCGTTTCTTTGGCTAGAGATACCGCTCTTGAAGAAGATAAAAAACACGCTTCATGGCTTCTTATTTCTGGATGCGCTTCTATTGGAATATCTTCTCCATACTTTTCTTGGTAAGCAGCAAAATTAGCTTTAACCGTAGGTTCATCTTCGCAGTGTACTGAAATAAGGAGGTCCGTATTTGAAAATATTTCTCGTAAAACGGCTTGATCGTCGACCAACATATTACCCGTAGAAGATCCTAAAAATAGCTTTAGTCCAGCTACTTTTGTTTTATCCAATTTTCGGATTTCATCAATATTATCGTTGGTCCCTCCAAACATAAAAGAGTAATTAGCAAGGGAGGTTTCTGCTGCTCGCTCAAATTTGTTTTCCAGCGCTTGTATATCGGTTGTTTGCGGGTTGGTATTTGGCATTTCAATAAAAGAAGTAATACCTCCAGCAACCGCAGCTCGTGACTCAGAAGCTATAGTCGCTTTGTGGGTTAGGCCTGGTTCTCTAAAATGTACTTGATCATCGATCAAACCGGGTATAAGGTGTTTGCCACTAGCGTCGATTACTTGATCGGCTTTGTGATTGAGATTAATTCCAATTTCTTGAATGAATTGATCAACAATAAAAACATCTTGTATCTCTTGAGAACCCTCGTTGATTAGGGTTGCGTTTTTTATTAAAATTGTGCTCATTGTTTACGCTTAAATAGTGATTGTATACGGAGAAAAACGACACCATAAATGGCTTCCCAAATTATAGAACCATTCATTTTGGATTGCCCTTTTGCCCGGTTTAAGAAAATAATAGAGTATTCTTTCAGCTTGAATCCTTTCTTCCAAGCTTTATATTTTAATTCGATTTGAAAAGCATAACCAACAAATTTAACAGTATCCAAATCAATAGCTCGCAAAACTTCTGCCTTGTATCCAACAAAACCAGCAGTAGCATCTTTGACTGGTAGACTGGTAAAAAACTTAACATAATAAGAAGCCGCTAAAGAAAGTAGAATCCTACTCAAAGGCCAATTAACTACATTGATTCCGTCTACATAACGAGAGCCAATGACTACATCTGCATCGTCGAGGAGTTGAAGTTCCATCTTAGGAATATCTTGTGGGTTGTGTGAAAAGTCCGCATCCATCTCAAAAATAAATTTGTAATCAGCTGCCAAAGCCCAGTGAAAAGCGTGCAAATAAGCGCGACCTAAGCCCTCTTTTTTGGGCCGTGTTTCTAAAAAAAGCCGGTCAGGGAACTGTTTAAAAAGATTTGCAACCAAAGCACCTGTTCCGTCTGGTGATGAATCGTCCACTACAAGAGCGTGATAATCTTCATTAATCGACAGTGTCTCACAGATAATAGCTTCTATATTATCTGCCTCATTATAAGTCGGAATTACGATGAGTGTGTTTTTCATTTGAAAGGTTAAAAGTAATAAATTAAAGGGGATCGACTCCAAAATTTAAGAATCCATTTGTAATTGAATTCTTAATGAAAACTATTATTTTTAACCCATGGAAGATTGGATTTCAAGAACGGAACTGCAGCACGATTGGATCAGTCTTGTTTTCTTATTCAATTTCATCCTTTTGGCAGTACTGAGAGGTACACACACAAGACAATTTAAAACCTTTATTCGCTTTATTGATCCAAAGCTTTACTTTAAAATTTATGGGAAAGATAATTTCCTATTACAAAGTTTCACTGCTCTTGGAACTGTTTTCTTACTCATTAACCTTTGCCTTGGAGTTTTTTACTGTCTTACACTTGTTGAATTTGGTCCAAGCTCCTTTTCGTTTTTCATTACGCTACTAATACATATAGTCGGGCTGATTTTTATTCGATTTGTGTTTTTAAAGATATGTTTCAAATTACTTGGAATAGATGGGTTTTCAGAAATATTTCTCTTTAAAACCCTGAGTTATCAAATTCAGATTTCTATACTTTCATTCTTTTTATTTCTTTTTTATGAATTCAGTTATCCAGCTCAAGAATTTTTAACACTAATTCTCATACTCATTGCTGGGCTTTATCTTTTATCCCAGTTGTCTTTGTATCGAGAATATTGGGGGGTATTTAAACACCATTTATTGTATTTAATTCTATACCTTTGCACATTCAAATTAGCTCCGTGGATTCTACTTTACAGCACCCTTAAGTAGAACGTTGATAAAAGCAACTTATGAAAGTAAAAACGATACTGGTTTCCCAGCCCGAACCTGCAAACGAGAACTCACCATATACTCGTTTAAAAGAAAAGCATAATGTCAAAATCGACTTTAGACCTTTTATTCACGTAGAAGGAGTTGATGCTAAAGATGTGAGACGTCAGAAAATTGATTTTGCTGATTACACTTGTGTAATATTGACGAGCAGAAATTCTGTAGATCATTTTTTTAGATTAGCTGAAGAAATGCGTTTCAAAGTTTCTGATGCAACTAAATATTTTTGCAAATCGGAGGCAGTCGCTTTTTACCTACAAAAATATGTTGTCTATAGAAAACGTAAAATCTATGTGGGTCAAAAAAGCTTGAATGACTTAGAAACGGTGTTCAAGAAATTTGGCGATGAGAAGTTTTTATTACCATCTTCAGATATCTTAAAACCCACTACTCCTGATTTTCTCGATAGCTTAGGTATCGATTGGACACGAGCTCAATTATACAAGACAGTTGTGAGTGACTTATCCGACTTACGCGATGTTTCTTATGATGTTTTGGTATTCTTTAGTCCGTCTGGAATTGAATCGTTATTTCACAATTTCCCGGATTTTGAACAAAACAATACCAAGATCGCAGTTTACGGAAATACCACTGTACAAGCAGCTGATGAAGCTAAACTAAGAATAGATATCAAGGCTCCA
The DNA here is from genome assembly GCA_003023645.1 of Candidatus Arcticimaribacter sp. Lineage (GTDB taxonomy): Bacteria > Bacteroidota > Bacteroidia > Flavobacteriales > Flavobacteriaceae > Arcticimaribacter. The sequence goes on from PXYQ01000023.1 coordinate 3,818, forward strand.
TCTGACGAAACTCCTTCGATGACAATGGCCATTGAAAAGTATATTGCAGCAAATCCAAAGTAAAATTATTTCTTCAGAAAAGAAAGCATCAAGTACCCCCATGCCGAAATTAATAAAAGGCCGCCAATGGGTGTAATAGGTCCTAGATATTTAACAGGCCAGCCATGAAACTCTTTTGTTGCTAAAAGAAAAATACTACCGCTGAAAAGTAAAACTCCCGCTAAGATTAATTTCACAAAAGTTGATTTCACATTAGTGTCTAGGGCAGATATATTATTGATTAGCAATATTGCAAAACTGTGATAGATTAAATAACGAACTCCAACTTCAAAACTACTCAGAGCATCTTGACTTAAGCGGGTTTTAAGAAAATGACTCCCTAAGGCTCCTAAGCTAACTGCTAACATGAGTAAACCACTTGCTATTGCACTCGATATTCGTGTATGAAATTCCATTCTCTATTTTTTTATAAAGATAGTCGCACAAAAGCTTTTTCCCTAATCAGTTTACTTAAATTAACAAAAGATCACAATGCGGTTGATTTATTCAATCAAAATTATACTTTTGATGAAAAATATCAAATGAAGATTACAAATCAGGAAGTGAAAGTTGATGGAATTGACAAAATTCTATTGAATGGCTTAATTCAAAATGCACGTGTTTCTATTGTCGAATTATCGAAGAAAGCGGGTATTTCTGGTGCTGCTGTACATCAACGACTAAAAAAACTAGAAAACTCCTCTCTAATAAGCGGGTCTCAAATCAATATAAACCCGAAAATATTGGGATATAATACGCTTGCATTTATTGGTGTTTTTTTGGATAAAGCGGTGAGTAATCCTGAGGCTGTAGCACAACTTAAAAAAATTCCTGAGGTAACAGAATGTCACTATACAACCGGAAACTGGAGTATACTCATCAAGATTTTGTGTAAAGACAACGAACATCTAATGAATCTACTCAATACAAAAATTCAGACGATTAGTGGTGTTTCAAGAACGGAAACCTTCATTTCTTTGAACCAACAAATTAATAGGCAAATTGCGCTATAAACTAGTCGCGACTATTACCCATTACACGTAACAAAAGATACATGAGAGTCGCTAATGAAGCTAAAGCAGCCACTACATAGGTTCGTGCAGCCCATTTGAGTGCATCGGTTGCGCCTTCAAGTTCTTGTTGACTTACCATATTCTTTCGCTTCAACCAATCTAGTGCTCGGTTGCTAGCATCATATTCAACAGGAAGTGTTATAAAACTGAACACAGTGCCCAGTCCGTAAAGTCCAACACCGATTAAAGCTATCGTCTGCCCAAAGGCTAGAGTTTGAGATGCAATCAATCCGCCGAAGATAATGTACATCGAAAAATTAGAGGCAACACTTACCATAGGCACTAGTGTTGATCGCAATTGTAACCACTCATAACCTGTAGCGTGCTGAACAGCATGCCCACATTCGTGAGCTGCTACTGCAGCTGCAGAAGCATTTCGCTGCATATAAACTCCTTCACTGAGGTTAACTGTTTTGGTTCTTGGATTATAATGATCCGTCAGCATCCCGGGTGTGGAAACAACTTTAACATCTCGAATTCCGTGATCCGACAACATTTGTTCTGCAATTTCTTTTCCAGTGAGACCGTTTCTGAGGGTAATTTTAGAATAGTGTTTGAATTTCTTTTTAAGGGTATTCCCTACCCACCAACTGGCTGCGGCAATTCCAATAATTAACAGAAGATAAGAGACCATAGCATTTTATATTTAGTGAAACTTTAAATTTTAATCTTTGCCTTTATTTTTAAAAATAAGAAATAAAATCATCATTTGTAGAAAGCCTGTAACAGTATTTGCAACCATAATAGATGTACTACCTATTAAATAGCCGTAAACTCCCCAAAGAAAAACGCCAAGAAGCAACACAAGGTACATGGATATAGAAACTCCTTTTGAAGATTTTGATTTCCAAACTTTGATTACCTGTGGGACAAATGCAGACGTTGTTAAAAGTGCCGCAACAAAGCCAATAATTTCAACATCCATTAGCCTACAATATTAATTATTTTACCAGGGACAACGATTACCTTTTTAGGGATTCTTCCTTGTAATTGTTGTTGTGTTCGATCGTCTTTCATGGTTATTTCTTCGATTTCTTTAGCTTGTAATTCCAAAGAAAGTTCGATTGTAAAACGCATTTTTCCGTTAAAAGAAACAGGATAATTTTTAGAAGATTCTACAAGATAAGAAGGCTCATAAATTGGAAAAGCTACCTTACTAACACTAGAATTATGACCTAAGAGTTCCCATAACTCCTCAGCGGTATGGGATGCAAAAGGTGCAAGCAAAATCGCTAGCGGCTCCAACACTTCTCTTTCATTACACTTTTGTGAGGTCAATTCATTTACACAAATCATAAAAGAACTGATACAAGTGTTGAATGAAAAATTCTCGATATCCTCAGTAACTTTTTTTATGGTTTGATGTAAACTTTTTAAAGACTCTTTAGATGCTTTTTTCTCACTAACAGAAAAAGTTTCATTGGGGTGATACAACCTCCATAACTTCTTCAAAAAAGAATACACCCCCGAAATACCTGCTGTGTTCCAAGGTTTAGCTTGCTCTAATGGCCCTAAGAACATTTCATACATCCGCAATGTGTCTGCGCCATATTGCTCACAAATCAGATCTGGGTTTACTACATTGTATTTGGACTTAGACATTTTCTCTACCTCACGCCCAACAACATAAACTCCATCTTCTAGAACAAAAGTGGCTTCTTTGAATTGTGATTGCCAGTTTTTCAATCCCTCCATATCCAATTCATTCGATGAATTAACAAGACTTACATCTACTCGAATCGCATCAACTTCAAATTCTTCAATACGACTTTTTGATATGTACTCTTGAGTTCCTTTTTTACGATATACAAAAGCAGAAGACCCGAGGATCATTCCCTGATTGATTAGCTTTTTAGCATACTCCTCAACTGGAAGTAAATTCAAATCAAAAAGAAATTTTTGCCAGAAACGAGAATATAATAAATGTCCCGTAGCATGCTCACTTCCTCCAAGATATAGATCAACTTCTTGCCAATAATCAACAGCTTCTTTACTCACAAAGGCTTCCGAGTTATCAGCATCCATATAGCGGTTGAAATACCAAGAACTTCCTGCCCATCCTGGCATAGTGTTCAATTCTAAAGGAAAAACAGTAGTTTCGTTAATTGCGGTATTGGAGACAACTTTTTCGTTAACTGTATCCCATGCCCAAACTGTAGCATTCCCCAAGGGTGGTGCTCCTTCTGGTGTAGGCAAATATTGTTCTACTTCTGGAAGTACTAGTGGCAGGTTTTCAGGTTTCAAGCATACAGGAAGGCCTTCTTTATAATACACTGGAATGGGTTCTCCCCAATAGCGTTGTCTGCTAAAAATAGCATCTCTTAACCTGTAGTTTATTGTGCCTTCTCCAGAACCATCCTTTTCTAAACGTTCAATAACGGTGGCCATTGCTTCTTTATAAGCTAAGCCATTTAAAAAGTCTGAATCGGTTATTTGAGTTTTTCCTTTTTCGGTAAAAGCTTCTTTTGAAATATCAGCTCCTTCAAAAATATTACGGATCGGTATATCAAAATGTTTTGCGAAATCATAATCTCTTTGGTCTCCACACGGAACTGCCATTACAGCACCTGTTCCATATCCAGCAAGCACATAATCACCGATCCAAATTGGGACAGGCTCTTGAGTAAGTGGGTGAAGTGCATAGGCTCCTGTAAACACTCCACTGATGGTTTTTACATCTGCCATACGATCACGTTCAGATCGCTGAGCACTTGCCTCGACATAGGCAGCAACGGCTTTCTTTTGATCATCTGTAGTAATTATTTGAACCAAATCATGTTCAGGAGCTAAGGTCATAAACGTTGCCCCAAACAAGGTGTCTGGTCGTGTTGTAAAAACCTCAATTGTTCCTTCATGGTTTTGAATCTCAAAACGCACGTTTGCGCCAATTGATTTTCCAATCCAGTTGCGTTGCATTTCCTTTAAAGAATCTGGCCAATCTATGGTATTTAGTCCTTGTAGTAAGCGTTCGGCATAAGCACCGATTCGCATACTCCATTGTTTCATTTTCTTTTTTGTTACTGGAAAACCTCCTCGTTCCGAAACACCATTGATGATTTCATCATTGGCAAGAACGGTTCCAAGTTCAGGACACCAGTTTACTTCGGTCTCAGACAAATAAGCCAAGCGATACATTAGTAAAACTTCTTGTTGCTCTTTTGCTGAAAAAGAAGACCAATCAGTTGCAGTAAAAATTGTGGTATTTTCATCACAAACTGCTTCTAGGTCTTGGTTTCCTTTTTGTTCAAAATGTATTATTAAGTCCTTGATCGGCTGAGCTGCGTTTGCTTTCTTACAATAGTAAGAATCAAACAACAATAGAAAAATCCATTGCGTCCATTTGTAATAATCTGCCTGTGAGGTTCTAACTTCACGACTCCAATCGAAAGAAAAGCCCATACGATCGAGTTGTTCACGATACCGATTGATGTTAGTTTGTGTCGTTATATTGGGATGTTGACCCGTCTGAATTGCATATTGTTCGGCTGGCAAACCAAAGGAATCGTATCCTTGCGGATGAAGCACATTAAACCCTTTGTGTCGTTTGTACCTTGCATAAATATCACTGGCTATATAACCTAAAGGATGGCCTACATGTAAACCTGCCCCTGATGGATAAGGAAACATATCCAAAACATAGTATTTTGGAAGTGTGCTTTTGTTTTCAGCTTTAAACGTTTGATTTTTGGCCCAATAGTCTTGCCACTTTTTCTCGATTTCAAGGAAATTATACCCCACAGTAATTCAATTTATTAGATGCACAAAAATAGGGCTAAAGCGGGAAAGGAAAAAGTTTATCGGCACCAAGAATACAAATTGATTTGTCTTTAGTATTTTTACAGTATTAATTCAATGGCTGTGCGAAAGAATTCACAAGACAACTACCAAAAAAGACGCTTGTTATCCACCTACTTCTCAGTAGTAGTGAGTATATCTCTTGTCTTGTTTCTAGTGGGTTTACTTGGCCTTCTCTTGTTGAATTCAAAGAAAGTTGCAGATCACTTTAAGGAGCAAATCGCTTTTACTATTTACATCAATGATACAGCCAAGCCGATTGAAGTTAAACAACTTCAAAAAAGTCTTGCCCTTCGACAAGAAACCAAAACGAGTCGTTTTGTGTCCAAGGAAGAGGCTGCAGAAATTCATGCCAAAGAAATTGGAGAAGATTTCATGGAATTCCTAGGGTACAACCCTCTGTTGAGTTCTATCGATGTATATTTCAATGCTGCCTACGTATCGCCTGCTTTTTTGAGTCAACTTCAGAAAGATTTTGAAAATAAAGCCTACATAAGTGAAGTTCTTTACGACCAACCTTTGGTCGAAATATTGGATGAGAACATTAAGAAAATAACTGAATGGATTTTAATTTTGAGCGGCGTCTTCATTCTTGTCGCCATCTTACTCATCAATAGTTCTATTCGCCTATCCATTTATTCCAAAAGGATGATCATTAAAACCATGCAATTGGTAGGGGCTACTAAAAGTTTTATTCGAAGACCATTTATCTGGAAACATTTACAACTGGGTATATATGGTTCTATGATAGCCCTGGCTGCTCTGGCTGGTGTGCTTTATGAACTCAATGAGCGTTTCCCTGAACTCAATCTAATTGCTAACCCTATTGAACCTGCCGTTATTTTCTCTAGCATCTTGGCAATGGGAATATTAATAACAGGCTTGAGCACATTTTTCGCTACCCAACGTTTCCTCAATCTAACAACCGAAGCCGTTCAATAAATTGCCATGAAAAAAACCGAATCCACAAAAAAACAATTCATATTTGGTAAGCGTAATTACCAATTCCTTTTCCTCTCTCTTGCAATAATCAGCTTAGGGTTTTTCTTAATGGCTGGTGGTGGAAGTCCTGATCCGAATGTATTCAACCCTGAAATTTTTAGTTTTAGACGAATTCGATTAGCTCCAACATTAGTTTTATTGGGCTTTGGAATTGCTGTCTACTCAATTTTGACTTCTCCAAAAAAATAATTTAATGGATATACTTACAGCTATTTTGCTGGGCATCATTCAAGGGCTTACCGAATTTTTACCGATATCATCTAGCGGACATTTAGAAATAGCCAAAACTATTTTGGGCGACAAATCGTTACCCAAAGAAAGTTTACTAATGACTCTTGTGCTTCACGGAGCAACAGCTTTGAGTACAATGGTTGTCTTTAGAAATGATATTAAAGAAATTCTACAAGGTCTATTCCAGTTCAAACAAAATGACGCTTTTTACTTTTCTGCGAAAATCATACTCTCCATGATTCCTGCTGTATTTGTAGGTCTCTTTTTTGAAGATCTAATCACACAATTATTCCATCAAAACATACTTTTAGTCGGCGGTATGTTGTGGATTACGGCGGCCTTACTATACTTTGCAAACCGTGCTAAGGTAACAGAAAAAGATTTGAATTTTAAAAATGCGTTGGGCATCGGTGTCATTCAAGCCATTGCCATTCTACCTGGAATATCGAGAAGTGGAGCTACCATAGCCTTGGGTGTTATTCTTGGCATTGACAAAAGTAAAGCTGCCCGTTTTTCTTTCCTTATGGTCATTCCTTTGATTTTTGGAAGCATGGCAAAAAGTATCTTAGAAATAGATTCTGAAATATCTGATATCAATATACTAAGCCTCGGCATTGGTTTTATTGCAGCTTTCCTAACCGGAATAGTAGCTTGTAAATGGATGATTGAATGGGTGAAAAACTCGAAACTCTGGTACTTTAGTTTGTATTGTTTAATCGCTGGTACCGCGGCTATGATCTACGGTGTTTTATGAGTGCAATGAAAGAGCAGTTTCTGAATGGTGAAATCATTCTAATAGACAAACCTTTGGACTGGACTTCTTTTCAGGTTGTCAATAAAATACGCTGGCTTATTCGATCAACCTTTGGTATTAAAAAAATTAAAGTTGGTCATGCTGGAACTCTAGATCCCCTGGCATCTGGTCTTCTAATTTTATGCACTGGTAAAATGACCAAAAGTATTGAGCAGTTCATGGGTCAAGAAAAAGAATACACTGGCACCTTTACCTTGGGAGGTACTACTCCTTCTTATGATCTTGAAACTGAAATTGACAACACCTTTCCTACCGATCATATTACCGAAGAATTGCTTCAGGCTACTTTAGATCAGTTCGTTGGAACCATTGATCAGTATCCACCTGTTTTTTCTGCCTTAAAAAAAGATGGGAAACGGCTGTATGAATTTGCTCGCGAGGGAATTGAAGTCGAAATTCCGACTCGAAAAGTTAATATTCGTAGTTTTGAATTGACACAGAAAGCAATTCCTAAAGTTGATTTTAAAGTCATTTGCAGCAAAGGCACTTACATTCGATCCCTTGCCAATGACTTCGGTAAAGCCTTAAATTCTGGGGCACATCTCAGTGCTTTAAGAAGAACTCGAATTGGAGAATTCAACATTGAACAGGCTGTAAGTATCGAAGATTTCGAGAAACAGATAAAAAAATAAGCTAAACCCTGTATTATCGCAAAATCAGTCCCCTTAATTCTCTATATTTGTAACACTAAAAAAAACAGATGAACTTCAACCGTATATTACTTAAACTTAGTGGCGAAGCACTTATGGGCGATCGCACACATGGAATAGATCCGGTAAGGATTAACGAATATGCTGAAGAAATAAAGCAGATATACGATCAGAAAATTGAAATCGCTATTGTTATTGGCGGTGGAAACATTTTCAGAGGTGTTTCGGGATCTAGCCAAGGAATCGATCGAGTTCAGGCAGATTATATGGGAATGCTCGCTACTGTAATCAACGGTCTTGCACTGCAAAGCGCACTTGAAAATGTTGGTGTACCAACACGCTTACAAACTGCTTTAAAAATTGAAGCCGTTGCAGAGCCTTATATCAAAAGAAAAGCTGTTCGCCATTTAGAGAAAAATCGCGTTGTTATTTTTAGTGCAGGTACAGGAAATCCATTTTTCACAACAGATTCAGCAGCTGTACTTCGTGCGGTTGAAATCAATGCAGATGTGATTTTAAAAGGCACTCGTGTAGATGGTATCTATAATGAAGATCCTGAAAAAAACAAAGAAGCTGTGAAATTTGACACCCTTTCTTTTGAAGAAGTTCTCAAAAAAGGTTTGAAAATAATGGATACAACTGCTTTCACTTTAAGCCAAGAAAACAAATTGCCCATCATCGTATTTGACATGAATACAAAAGGGAACTTAGTACGTGTTGTACGGGGAGAAAATATAGGAACCAAAGTAGATCTTTAAGTCACAAGCTTATGAACGAAGAATTACAATTTATTATTGACAGCACACTTGAAAGTATGAGTAGTGCTATTGAACATTTAGAGACTGAATTACTGAAAATCAGAGCTGGAAAAGCAAATCCCGTTATGCTTAGTAGCGTTATGGTTGATTATTACGGGTCACCTACACCACTGAGTCAAGTGGCAAATGTAAGTACACCCGATGCCCGTACGTTGTCCATTCAGCCTTGGGAAAAAGCATTGCTTACTGAGATAGAAAAAGCTATTATGAATGCTAATTTAGGTTTCAACCCAATGAATAATGGGGAATCCATAATCATTAGCGTTCCACCATTAACGGAAGAACGTCGAAAAGAATTAGCCAAAATGGCAAAAGCTGAGACCGAAACCGCCAAAGTAAGTATTCGTAATGCTCGTAAAGACGCAAATAACGAAATCAAAAAATCAGAGGTTTCTGATGACGAGCAAAAAAATTGTGAAATTGATGTTCAAAAACACACCGATGCCTACATCAAAAAAACTGATGAAGTATATGTTCGCAAAGAAAAAGAGATTTTAACAGTCTGATCCTTTTGCTCAGATCAATCACTGAGCGCATCACATTATGAAAAAAAAAGGAAATTGGAATTTTTGGGAAAGTGTCGCTCGTCTTATTCTCCGAAACCGTTTTACGCTACTCATTATACTTTTTGCAGCCACTGCCTTTTGGGTATCTCAGTGGAAACACATGCGCTTCACTTTCACCGAAGCCAACTTACTTCCTGATCAGCACGAAGAGAATATTCGTTACAACGAATTTCTTAAACTTTTTGGAGAAGAAGGTAATGTAATGGTACTTGCATTGCAAGATCAAAAACTATTCAGCAAAGGTCGATTAGAAGCTTGGAATGAATTGAGTGCAAAACTTGGGTCTTATGAAGAAATTGATTTTGTCCTTTCTCTAGACAATCTTAAGGTTTTATCTAAAAACAACCAAAAAAACAAATTTGAAATGATTCCTTTTCAGGCTAAAAAACCTGAAACTGAAGCTGAATTTGCCTTACTCAAACAGCAACTTTTCAAGGAGCTACCTTTTTTTGAAAATCTCTTATTCAATAAAAAAACTCAGACAGTACGAACAGCGGTGTACATGAAAACCGAAATTGTAAATAGTGCTGCAAGAAAAAAATTCATTTACGACACCTTCATTCCTTTGATTGAAGCGTTTGAAGCTAAAAACAAAGTTGATGTCCGAGCCTCAGGTATGCCCTACATTCGTACACTCAATGCTCAAAACATAGTTGACGAAATTGGAATTTTCGTTTTGGGAGCTATGGGAATAACTTCCTTGATTTTCTTCTTATTCTTCCGCTCCATACGGGCGACTTTAATATCCATGGTCATCGTCCTCTTTGGAGTAGTTTGGGCTCTGGGAACTTTAGGGTGGATGGGATATGAAATAACTGTTTTGACAGCCTTGATTCCTCCTCTAATCATTGTTATTGGAATTCCAAACTGCATTTTCTTAATCAATAAGTACCAGCAAGAAGTTGCCAAACATGGAAACCAAGCCAAATCGCTACAGCAGGTTATAGTAAAGATTGGAAATGCTACTTTAATGACCAACCTGACTACTGCCTCAGGATTTGCCACCTTTATACTAACCGACAGCAAACTCCTCAAGGAATTTGGAATCATTGCATCCATCAATGTAATTGGGATTTTTATACTATCCCTCTTATTGATTCCAATCATCTACAGCTTTATGCCCTTGCCCAACAAGAAGCATTTAAACCATTTGAAAAATAAGACGATTGATCGTTTTGTTGGTTGGATGGAAAATATTGTGCGCCACAGCAGAATCAACACCTATATCATTTCGCTTGTTCTATTAGTTGCTAGCATCATTGGGATTTACCAAATTCGAATCTCTGGAAGCATTCTTGAAGATATGCCTCAGAAGAAAGAATTTTTCAAAGATATTTTGTTCTTCGATCAAGAATTCAATGGGATTGTACCTTTAGAAATTCTAATTGATACCAAACGGAAAAACGGAGTTGTAAAACTCCCTACCCTGAAACGTATGGATGCCCTAGGAAAAAGCATTGATGCAATTCCTGAGTTATCGACTCCCCTTTCCATTGTCAATGCAATGAAATATGCCAAACAAGCGTATTACAATGGAAATCCGAACTACTACAAACTACCTACAGCTCAAGAAAACAATTTCATCCTATCTTATTTTGACAAGGAAAACGGAGGCGATAATCTGATGAAGAACTACGTCGATTCCACGGGGCAATACGCACGTTTGACCACCTTTATGAAAGACATTCGAACAGAACGAATGGAAGAGATTAAGGCAGATTTAGAAAAAGAAATTAAAAAGATTTTTCCTGAAGATCGTTATGATGTTCAGCTTACCGGGAAATCCCTTATTTTCCTAAAAGGAACCAAATATCTAATCAATAACCTTATACTATCGCTTTCCTTAGCCATTTTACTGATCGCTCTTTTCATGGCTTATTTATTTCGTTCTTTCAAAATGATCATCATATCACTAATTCCAAACCTCCTTCCTTTATTGGTAACCGCAGGAATGATGGGCTATTTGGGCATCCCTATAAAGCCCTCCACAATCTTAGTTTTTAGTATTGCCTTTGGAATTTCGGTTGACGATACCATTCATTTTTTAGCAAAATACAGGCAAGAACTGATCGACTCTAAATGGAAAATTCAACGTTCTGTATATGCAGCGCTTCGAGAAACTGGAGTCAGTATGTTTTATACTTCCATTGTTTTGTTTTTTGGCTTTTCCGTTTTCATGATTTCAGAATTCGGTGGTACCGTAGCCTTGGGTGGACTGGTATCTGCTACACTTTTATTTGCAATGCTTGCCAATTTAATATTACTCCCATCCCTTCTAATTTCACTGGAGCGAACAGTTTCAAATGAAGATGTAATGAAAGAACCTACACTACAGATTTTAGAGCGAAAAGAAACAAAGGAAGTCTAAGAAGTATAAACTAGAATTTAGATAATCTGCTATCTTTGCAGCGAAAGAACAAGACTATTATGAAGATTAAGTCCTTATTGAAATTACCGGCTACTGGCCAAGAAGTTAGTGTAAGAGGTTGGGTACGAACCTTTAGAGCCAATCGTTTTATAGCCCTAAACGACGGGTCTACTTTAGGGAATCTACAATGTGTTGTGGATTTTGAATCCATGGACGAAGATGTTCTGAAAAAAATAAATACAGGTGCAGCTGTAAAAATTACTGGTAACTTTGTGGAGAGTCAAGGAAAAGGTCAGTCAGCAGAAATTCAAGCAACTGATGTTTTTATTTATGGAGAAGCTGATCCAGAAAGCTACCCTATTCAGCCCAAAAAACACAGTTTAGAGTTTCTTAGAGAAAAGGCACATCTACGGGTTAGAACAGCTACGTTTAGCGCTGTAATGCGTGTTCGCTCTGCACTTGCCTTTGGGGTGCATCAATTTTTTAGACAAGAAGGCTTTCAATATGTACATACCCCTATCGTAACAGGAAGTGATGCTGAAGGAGCTGGGGAGATGTTTCGTGTGACTGCTTTAGACCCGAAAAGTCCACCACTCAACGAAGATGGTTCTATAGACTTCAATCAAGATTTTTTCGGAAAAGAAACACACCTAACTGTTTCGGGACAATTAGAGGCAGAAACCTATGCAATGGGCTTAGGCGAAGTGTATACGTTTGGTCCAACTTTTAGAGCAGAAAACTCGAATACTACCCGTCACCTTGCAGAGTTTTGGATGATCGAACCTGAGATGGCATTCTTTGATTTGGATGACAATATGGATTTAGCAGAGAAATTCATCAAAAATGTATTGGCATATGTACTCAAAGAATGTGAAGAAGATCTCACCTTTTTAGATGATCGCCTTACGCAAGAAGACAAATCAAAACCTCAAGCAGAACGTTCTGCAATGGGCTTATTAGAAAAAATAAAGTTTGTAGTTGAAAATGAATTTAAACGGGTGAGCTATACCGAAGCAATTGACATTCTACGTAACAGTAAACCCAACAAAAAGAAGAAATTTAAATACAATATAGATGAATGGGGTGCTGATTTACAAAGTGAGCATGAACGTTTTTTAGTTGAAAAACATTTTAACTGTCCGGTTATATTGTACGACTACCCTGCGACAATCAAAGCGTTTTATATGCGCATGAACGAAGATCAAAAAACAGTTCGAGCGATGGACATTCTATTTCCTGGAATTGGAGAAATTGTAGGCGGTTCGCAGCGTGAAGAACGTTTGGATGTGCTTCAAGATCGAATCAAAGCAATGGGGATTGACGAAGAAGAGTTGTGGTGGTACCTTGATCTCAGACGCTTTGGAAGTGCACCGCACAGTGGCTTTGGACTTGGATTTGAACGCTTGGTTTTGTTTGCAACTGGAATGAGTAATATTCGGGATGTAATTCCTTTTCCAAGAACGCCACAGAATGCTGCTTTCTAAAGTCTTTACTTTTTCATACTTTTAGGGAAAGTCCCAACTTATTATGCTGAAACAACAATTTCAATTAAAACTTTCACAAAAATTATCTCCTCAACAAATACAGTTGATGAAGATGATTCAACTGACAACTTTAGATTTCGAACAACGCCTTCAAAATGAAATTGAAGAAAACCCAGCTCTGGAAGACGGAAAAGAAGAAGTTATTGAGCCTCTCGAAGACTATCAGGATGATTATGAGGATCATGAAACCATCGATACACAAGACATTGATATCGATGCCTATTTGAGTGACGATGAAACACCTTCTTACCAACTCCATGCCAATAACTACAGTAGTGATGATGAAGAAAAAACAGTGCCTATTACAGGCGGAATTGGTTTTCATCAACACCTAAAAAGTCAACTCAGCTCGCTTATTCTATCGGATGAGGAAGAACGAATTGCAGAATTCTTAATCGGAAGTATTGATGATAGTGGCTACCTCAGAAGATCTTTATTAGACATTTTAGATGATTTGGCTTTTACACAAAGTATCATGGCTTCGGAAGAGCAGCTGGAACTTGTCTTAGAAAAAATACATTCTTTAGACCCAGCTGGTGTAGGAGCAAGAACCCTGCAGGAGTGTCTTTCCATTCAGCTGAGCAGAAAACAACTTTCCGTGCCCCAAATTATGGCATCAAAAATAATAAACGAAGCCTTCGACTTATTTTCAAAAAAACACTTCATTAAACTTCAAGAAAAATTTGATGTAGATGAGGACTTACTCAAACAAGGACTTAAGGAAATTGAACGATTAAACCCCAAGCCAGGAGGTGCCTTATCCGGTACTTTTCAGAATACCCATATCGTACCCGATTTTATCTTAACCATTGAAAACGGGGTTCTCAATGTTGTATTGAATCGTAGGAATGCTCCCGAACTTCATATCTCTTCTTCATACAAAGAAATGATGCAAGGCTATAAAGCAGCACCCACGAAGAATAAAGGTCAAAAAGATGCAATTCAATTCATCAAACAAAAACTCGACGCAGCGCAATGGTTTATCGATGCAGTAGCCCAACGTTACCAGACCTTGTACCAGACCATAAATGCTATCGTAAAACAGCAAGAAGACTATTTCCTCTCTGGTGACGAGTTGCAATTGAAACCGATGATTCTAAAAGACATTGCTGAAATTATTCAAATGGATATTTCTACAGTATCGCGGGTGGCAAATAGTAAATATATTGAGACTCCATACGGAACAAAGCTTTTAAAAAGCTTTTTCTCTGAATCGCTCACTAATGAAGATGGAGAAGAAGTTTCCACTTTAGAAATCAAAAAAATCCTGCGTACGCTTATTGAAGAGGAAGATAAACGAAAGCCACTAGCTGACTTAGCTTTATCTGAAGGCTTATTGAAAGCGGGATATCGAGTGGCTAGAAGAACGGTTGCTAAGTACAGAGAACAGATGGATTTTCCGGTTGCACGCTTACGTAAAGAATTATAGGACGTAAAAAATCAAACCTACTTTAATGGAGTTGAGTTCCAAGGGAACTCCTATATCGGTTTGAATTCCTTTTTTAAAATAAGGAGATAACGTATATTCTATGTAAATATTCCAAGTATTGTAACCCGCTGATAATTTTAGGGCGTGTGCAAATGGGTTGACCTCCGTTAAACGTGTTGAATTGCCCGTAAAAGGTTTGGTTCTTGAAAAGAAATTGTATCGAAACACATATCCTGTATAAATCCTCCAAAAGGAATAGGATGATGCGGTAGAGGTTCGCCACCGATACTCAATAGGCACTTCAAAAAAATGTGATATCAACCTGTTTTTGGAAGCTAGTAAAGTGTTTTCAATTAAATTAAACTCATACGGCGATCCAGCTTCTTCTATTAAGGTAAGGTTAGAACCATAGTTACTAATTCCATATCCTAAACCCAAACCAAGGGCTCGATTGGAATCTGCATTTAGAGGGATATCTCTAATAAAACCTACGCTAAAAGCCTGAGATATACCATTGAAACGAAAACCTTGGATCGATTCGTTTGCAAATAAAAATGAAAGACTAGCATACCATTGATCTTCTTTATACGTAGCACTCTTCGTTGGTAAGCTATCTTGGGCTACCGACGAGAAACTAATAATCAAAAATAATGCTGCGATACAATGCTTCATTTGGTAAAGGTAGCAGAAGTTGATACAAAAAAAAAGGGTGTTTCAATGAAACACCCTTTAATGTAGATTATTAAGCTAGACTATTTTTTAGTGTTCTGTGTATAATCACCTAAACGAGTAGTGTAATTAATTTTCAAAGCATTAACCTGTCTTAATTCTTGTTTGATATCGGATATCAATCCCATATTAGTGTCTCCGTCAACTTTCAAAGCAGTTGTAAGAACGTTTTGTAGTTCTTGACGCTTAGATGCGCGTTCGGCCAATACAAAGGCTCCTACGTCTTCAACTGTAGCGAACTTATCGTTCAATTGAATTCGTGCTTGACTTCCGTATTTGTCTGCATATCGACTTGATGGTTTCCCAGCATAGATATACATGACACGGTCTTTCTTATCTAGTTTTTGAACTTGATCTGCAGCTGGCAATGTGTTTTGTACCATAAGAGTACTATCACGCATTACAGTTGCAACCATGAAGAAAAACAACAACATGAAAACAATATCGGGTAAAGATGCTGTTGAAATAGCAGGAGTTCCTCCTTCTTGTTTCTTTTTAAATTTAGCCATGTTTCTATGTTTTAATTATTCTTACTCGGTTCTGCTTCAGATAACTTCTGAGGATACATCGCCTTAACTACGTCCAGTTTTGGCTTTAACCTTTTTCTTTCACTCTCATAACGAGGATCAGCATAACGCTTATTTGCTTCGACAAAAGTTAATCCTAAAAGTGGATTGAGTCTCACAAATTCGCGATCTCTCAAATCATTATATGCTGCAACCAATTCGTTCTGTACAGCTATATATACTTTATAAGAAGTTTCTCTATCATTCTTCAAAGAAATAATTGCCTTATCAGGATTATCGGATGAACTAGGATCTCTAGGTCCCTGACAATAGTCACAAGCTTCATCACCTGTTCCTCCACCATTATCTAAAAATTCAATTGCCGCTTGACGTATGTTAGCAATATCCAAAGGCTCTTCTTCTACGAGTAATTGGTTGTTTTTATTCACAACCACAGTGAAGATATTTCGCTCTTTAATCACTATGTCTTGTTCTACATCGTCCGTTGGAGGAAGCTTTCTGTTGATTCCTGAATCAGTTTCAATAGTCGTCGTAACGAGAAAGAAAATCAAAAGTAAGAATGCAATATCCGCCATCGATCCGGCATTTACCTCCGGTGCTGCTCTTTTTGCCATAATTCTTAATTTATTTGATTAATTTCTTTACACTAGCGAAAAGCATAGATCCAATTGCAATGATTGCAAGGAAATAAAACATTCTAATTCCTGTACCTACTAAGCGAGATCCTGCTGCTGATAAAACTTCTCCGTCTTTCATTGGAGTTTCAACACCTTCAGAAGTAGCATAAGCAACTCCTAAAACTACTAAAAGACCAACAATAGAAAACAAAGCTTTCTTTAACTTTTCTTTGTCTG
>PXYQ01000024.1 GCA_003023645.1 Candidatus Arcticimaribacter sp.
TTCCCTATATATGACAATATTTCCGATAAATGTTCGATTCCCTCCGACTCCACTATTATTTGCAGTACAACTGCTTATTTAAAAACCTACCGAAGTGAACTTCGGTAGGTTTTTTTGTTTTTAATAGTCAGCGCTTTTGTACCGCCCTGTATTCTCTAATCATTTAAAAATAGAGCTGAGTAAACTATTAGAAAACCTTAATTCGCTTCAATAATGAGCGGTTCAAAGTTTTTGACAATGTCATTTACAACAGCAGCGTCGCCAGTCATTTCCCACTCACCCAAAGAAAGCGGGATATTACCGATACTGCTCAGTGTGTCGAAGAAGTTTTTTAAACTAAATTCTTGTTCGCTTTTTTCTTTCTCCAATGCAACTTCGGTCATTGCTTTTTCGAGTAAATATTTCCCTGTAATATAACTTGTTCCGTACCCAGGCTGACGAAGATATAAATGCTGCTCAAAGATTAGAAGCTCTTTTTCTGTTTTCATCCAGCCTCTAGGAGTATATTCAGAATGGATTTTTCCAGCTTCCTCCATAGACATCATATTGGCGTGTGCATACAAAGAGCCTAAGCCTCGGGCTGCTCTTTGAGCGATCAAGATGTAGACAATTTCTCGAGATCTTGGGTTTTCTTCATATAGCCCAGCCTGCATAAACATCTCTTCAACTGCAGTTGCCATACCTTCATTACGAGAATCAAAAATATTATACAACATGGCGTCTTTTCTCAATGGATTTTTGTGAGGCTCTTGATCCATCCTTGCGAGTTCAAACCAATGATAAAAATGAGAGTAGAGGGGTTTTGGATCATAGTGCGCTGTTATCCAAAAGAAATTTCGTTTATCCGCAGGAATAAAACTCCCTAAATGCGGTTGGAGGGCAGATGTGAAATAGTCTTTTACAGTAACAATCTCGTTCGTATCCAAAAAACTAATGAGTTCTACAGCTGATTTTTCTGCTAATGCATTGTATGCTTCCGGAGAATCCGCATCAATTAGCATTGGTAAGTCTCTGTTTCGATGCTCTTCTAACTTTAAGGAAGACCAAGCTCGAACTAGCTCGCGTTTCAGTAGCATGACTTCATCTTCCCAGCTCAAAGGAACCAAATGCACATTCTGCTGATACCAAGTATAGTGCTTCTTCCCTATTCCAGAAGGTCCATTTTTATTTGGAATTTGACTTGTTAGCCAAGCAACAAACTGTTGTGTCGAGACAATAGCATTGTTGATGCTTTTGGATAATTCGTCATCCTCAGCAACTCCTGCTTTAGACCTTATACTTCCTAAATCTTTAATTTGTTCTTTGATGTCTCGAATTCCAGTCACCCATAGGTCACGTGCGTTGCCAGTCAGGTTTCGTTTTGCCTGTTCTTGTAGCGATGGAATTAGTTGAAGTGATTCTATTAAACGAACACTACTTTTTTTATCCAATGGGAATGTATATTGCCAAAGCTCTGTTATTGCATGATTTGTTGGGCCTTCGTGAGCTGGAACATCACTTTTGTACGTCCAAATTGATTTATAATACGCCGGGTCTCTTTGCCAAGGCTTCAGTACTTTATAATTAAAAATATAGCCATTCATTTCTGCCCAAAGCAAATGCCAATCGACTTGCTGACTCAACGTCCACTTATCTTTTTGCATCTCATCTAGTGTGGTTTTCAATTCTAAAAAAGTATTCCATCGAAGATCAAATGCTTCTTCAGAATAATCAGGCACACCGTTTTGAAGCGGTGGAATTTCAAAAGAACGCCAGGCACGAAACAAAGAAACGAGTTCCTGCTTAGTACCCCCCTCCTGTTCTTGTGCTACTGAATTTTGAATAAAAAAGAGAAGTAAAAAACCTAAAAGTAAACTCTTGTATTTCATGAAATAGTGTTTTGATGTGATCTCGTTTTTGATGGCGAATTCGAATGTTCGATTGTATTCATTTGAATATAAAAGTAACATAATTTAACTATATTGTAGAAACTAAGAAAACAGAACAATACATGCGCTTTTTAACTTTTATGCTTTTGTGCTTTGGACTTTCTCTAAACGCACAAACACTAAACTTTGATACCCTTCAAAATTTAAAAATCCGAAATGTTGGACCAGCTAATATGAGTGGTCGAATTACATCAATTGATGTAGTTACTGCTAATCCAAAAATAATTTATGTTGGAGCAGCTTCCGGGGGTGTTTGGAAATCCGAAAACGGAGGATCGGCCTGGACACCAGTTTTTGACGATCAGCCCACTCAAAACATTGGAGCTGTAGCGATACAGCAGAGCAATTCTGACGTTATTTGGGTTGGAACTGGAGAAGGAAATCCAAGGAATTCCATGAACTTAGGTGCCGGGATATTCAAGAGTACTGACGGAGGTGCTTCATGGAAATTCATGGGACTGAAAGCAACCAAAACCATACACAGAATAAGCATTGATCCGAACGATCATAATACCGTTTACGTTGGCGCAATGGGGGATCCGTTTACTGAAAATGAGCATCGTGGGTTATACAAAACAATAGATGGAGGAGAAAATTGGACTAAAATTTTATACACTAATACATCCTCTGGAATTGCCGATTTGGTCATGGACAAATCCAATCCAAAAAAAATATTCGCAGCCTTATACGAACATCATCGTACCCCCTATTCCTTTGTTTCGGGAGGAAAAGGCTCTGGACTCTATATAAGTGAAGATTCGGGGGAAAGCTGGAATATTATTGGTCCAGAACAAGGTTTTCCTGAAGGGGAATTGGGTCGCATTGGAATTGCAATTGCGCCCACTAACCCCAACAGAATTTACGCCAAAGTAGAGGCTGAAAAAAATGTGTTATACCGAAGTGATGATGGAGGGTCCAGTTGGATCGTAATCAACAAAAACTCTAAATTCACAAACAACCGACCCTTTTACTTTCAAGATTTGGCAGTGGACACTGCAGACGATGATCGTTTGTACAACATTTACCAACCTCTATCTGTAAGTTATAATGGCGGTAAAACCTTTGACACCACCCCCATGATTCCTGCTGATGAAACAAAAGGTATTCATGCAGATTTTCATGCCATGTGGATCAACCCAAAAGACGCGCAACACATGATCATTGGTGGAGATGGTGGTTTGGGAATATCGTATGATCATGGTACAAGTTGGTATTTTCCAGAGAGCATTCCTGTAGCACAGTTATATCACGTAAACGTTGATTATGAAACTCCCTTTAATGTTTATGCTGGAATGCAAGATAACGGCAATTGGTCGGGACCAGCATACACCTGGAAAAGAGGTGGAATTAGAACATTGTACTGGCAATATTTAGTTGGAGGGGACGGTTTCTATATTGCACCTGACAAAGAAGATGATCGGTTTGGATATGGCACTTCTCAAAACGGAGACTTATATCGATACGACAAACTAACCGGATACTACCAAAGCATAGCCCCACAGTCTTCATCTTCAAAAACTCCTTTACGATTCAACTGGAATGCAGGCTTTGCAAAAGATCCTACTGATGAAAAAACGGCCTACTATGGATCTCAATTTGTACATAAAACAGAAGACAAGGGAGCAACATGGCGTGTGATTTCGCCGGATTTATCGACCGACAACAGCAAACATCAAAAGGATGATTACGGAGGTTTAACGCTGGATGTTTCAGGAGCTGAAAACTACAACAGCATCTTGTCTCTTGAACCCAGTTATTTGAACAAGGATTTGCTATGGGCAGGAACGGACGACGGTCAAGTTCATCTAACTCAAGATGGAGGTAAAACATGGGAAAACCTAACCGATCGAATCGATGGACTCCCAACTGAATCGTGGATTGCTAGAATTCATGCTTCCCGTTATGACGAAAGTACAGCTTGGATTGTAGTCAATAATTACCGAAAAGGCGACTATGCACCTTACCTATTTAAAACCGAAGACTACGGTGCAAATTGGTCCCGGATTGTGCAAGAGGGCGATGTAAATGGATATGCACTTTCATTCATTCAAGATCCTGTTGAAAAAAATCTGCTTTTTTTAGGAACAGAAAACGGGCTTTGGGTTAGCATTAATAAAGGGGGCGATTGGGCTCAATTTAAGAATGGATTTCCAAGTGTGTCGACAATGGATTTGGTAATACAAGAAAAAGAATCTGCCCTCGTTGTAGGAACTTTTGGAAGAGCCATATGGGTACTTGACGATTTATTAAGCCTCAGGGCGATTATCTCAAATAAAGCAAATCAAAAACTAACTGCCTTACCTCTAAATGAAGTAGTTCAGGTCAAAGGACTTTTTATTGCACCTCCGGGGAATATTTGGTCAGGATTTCACACAACATTTGAAGGTAAGAATCGTGTGTTTCAAAAGGCAGAAATTCCAGTTTTCGTAAAAGATACCCCAAAAGAGAAAGACTCGATTACTGTCAACATTCGTAATCCTAAAGGAGAACTTATCAATACAGTAAGCGCAACTGATTTAAAAAAAGGATTAAACTATGTCGTTTGGAAACTAGATGAAAAAAAAGCATACCTCCAAGGGAGCTGGATTAATGAGGAAACAAGGGGAATACCTGTTCTTCCTGGAGATTATACTTTAGAAATTCTGTATCAAGACGAAACCGCTGCGTCTACAATAAAGGTTGTTCCAGACCCTAGATTTGACCTTGAGAAAGATGTAGACAAACAATTATATCTATACCAAAAATCAATCAATCATCAGGTCACACGACTTGCTCACTTGATGAATACCTTGGATGATTGGGAGAAGAAAACCAATGAAAGAATTGAGCAACTCGAAAAAGAAAATTCTACGAACAAAAAACACATTCGAAAAGCATCTGCATTTAAAACTAAAATTCAAACCTATAAACTCAGTGTAAGAGATAGACCTTTGGATCGTCAGCTCGGAGCATGGCAAAGCAAAAAAACAACGCCTTACTCAGCAACAAAGCAGGCTTTGAAAGCAGCAAAATCTCGTGTGACAATCCCTACTAAACAAGATTGGCAAAGAATTGAACGAGCAAAAAACTTAATCGATGCATTAAAAAAAGAATTGAATCAATTCGAAAATAACGAATGGCAGGTGTTTATGAACATGAATCAATAAAACACTTCTCGGCTAGGTGTCGAGTGAAGCTTCTGCTTCAATTTCGACCAAATAGCCGTCACCAACAAGTTTAGCTTCGACAAGTGTATTGGCAGGGTTTATACCTTTAAAGCGAAATCCGTGTGCTTGGGCAACTGACTCCCAATCATTGATATTGTTCACAAAAATCCGAGTTCTTACTACATCTTCTAAACTACCGCCTAGTGATACAATTGCGGCTTCTATTTTGTCGATTACAAAATGAGTTTGCGCAGCAGCATCTGCACCTCCAACAACTTGATTTTGGTGGGTTGCTGTAGTACCTGAAACATGAATTTGATTTCCTTTTTTGATTGCTCGTGAATAACTAGCAAACGTTTCCCATTCCGTTCCAGAACTTACGCGTTCTTTTTGATCTGAAATTTTTTCTGGAGAATATACCGGAGGAATATGATCTAAATGATGTGTCAGATCACCTGAGGCGGTTAAAAAGGGAGGTTTGCGATATTCATCACCACAGTTACCCGGAATGGGAAGAAGCCCTGAAAGTGCAGCATCTATGGATTCAATATCATGCTGTTCATAAACAATATCAAGCATGTTTTGATGATCTTCTATGTGAGAATTCTCGCCCAATCTAGCCCCAACAATAACAGCTGCGACATCTTTATTTTGAAGCACATAACTACTGGCGATACTTGCAATGGTTGTATCGTGCTTTAGAGCAATTTTCTGCAATACGCTCAAGAGGTTTTGAAAAACTGTCCACCCACCAATTTGATCGATAAACCGTTTATATTTCATTTGAGACCAAGTCCCTAATTCGTCGGAGCTTGGTTCTTGCAGCCCCAACCAACGATTCGACAGAAAACCACCAGCAAGTGTTCCATAAGCCAATAACTTAACATTGTATTCAGCGCAAAGCGCTCTCATAGGGCCGTGAGCACGTTGGTCGATAAGAGAATGTGAGATTTGATTGCTAACAATCGGAATTCCGTTGGCCAATGCAATACGCAAATGATGTGCATCAAAATTAGTTACGCCAATATTATCAATCAGACCTTCTTCTTTCAATTCGTTCAAAAAAGTAAGTCCATCTAACCAACTAGGATCGGTGTAATCCCATGCATGGAATTGCATCAAATCAATTGTTTTTTGATCCATTCGATCAAGAGCCTTTTGAACTGCGCCTCTTACTTGATCTTTAGTTATTTTTCCTGGCTTAGGAACCCATTTAGTAAACATCTTAATGGTGTTCTTTTTGGCGTTCTTATTTTTACAGATTCCAGCAATTATTTCACTCGAACCATAGTGATCAGCCATGTCAAATGCAGTGAAACCAGCATCGACATAAGCATCCATATAAGAAGCAGTTTTTGGAAGATCGAGCTGTTGGTCTTCTTTTTCCATATCAGCAATTTGCCATAAGCCTACAACCAATTTCGGAATTGAAAGTGATTTGGATAGGATGGTGTTCTTTTTTAAACTCATTCTTTTGGTAAATTTTTAAACTGTTTAACTGAAAATGTTTCTTTTTTCTTAAGTTTTGCCCATTGATTTAAAAAGACAAAACTCGCTAATCCCATAACGACAAGCCAAATGTAGGTTGAATGGAAATACCATGCTGCAACACTTTTGGATAGGTCTTTGTATACGTGGATTATTAAAAAGCCTGATAAAAAAACTACCCCTCCCCAACCGATAAACTGTTGTAGAAATCTGTTTTTAAAAACTTTTATTTCGGAAAATATATTAGGATTGTAATTTTTAATGGTGAGTACCGTAATGCACATCAGTAAAAAATTCACCAACATTGAAGTCACCATAATGTCAATTCCTAAGAAAAAATCTCCAGCAAAATGAGAACCCAATACGCCGATACTTCCCATCACACCCGCTATAATTAGGGCAACGTGGGGCGTTTTATTTTTCTGGTGAATTTGAGCAATTTTATTAGGGAAAATACCATCCTTAGCCCAAGCGAACATAAGTCGTGAAACTGAAAGCAGCATGGCGGGAAGGTCATTTATTAGGGCAACAGCTGCTCCAAAAATAATGAGTATATCAACTCCCTTGGGCAAAACATAGCTCAACAACCCGGGAGCTGTAATATCTTTTAACTGCGCTTGTTCGGCAACATAACTCCATGGGACTATGCTGTAAACAGAAAAAGTAAACAGAAAATAAAACAACCCTACACCTAAGATGGCAATCAGTATTGCAAGTGGGATGTTGCGACTTGGATTAATAGCTTCACTTCCAGTTTGGGCGATAGCATCGAAACCAATAAAACTTGAGAATAATATTGCAGCAGCAGATAAAAAGGTAGTCCAATCAAATTCTGGGTCTGGGGGAATTAAATGAACCAGTTTATCTTTTTGTTCAACTGCAGTCAAGAAATCTGAAGCATCAAAAAACAACCCTGATATAATGACAATACTACCCAAACAAAAAATAACAAAGACCATGGGAAGCAACAGTTTGGTATAGGACTTAATCCCTTTGATATTCAAGTACACAAAACTCCATATGAAGCTTAACGATAAGCCAACTCTAACGATCGAAACCTCGAGCAAAGAAGAAAGCCAATAAACCTCAGCACTATACGCAATGTCTCTAAAAAAAGGAACTGTGATATAAGCGATAACACCGATTACGATAGACAAACCAAACCACTGCGAAAAACTAGCAACAAAACCTAAATAAGGGTTTATACCTCTACTAGCATACAAATAGCTCCCTCCTGCTCTTGGCATCGCCGAAGACAAAATAGCATAAGCAAGACCCGCAAATAAGGCCGGTATTGCAGCAAATGCGAATGCCCATAAGACATTTGGGCCTATTGATGGAACACTCCTGTGGATCATAAAGGGAACCACATTTATGGAAGCACCGACCATAGAAGAAACACCTGTAGCTACTACAGCCGCTAAACCCATTTGTCGACTTAATTTAGGCAGTGCACTCATGTGAAATTGAATGTGTTTATTTAAAATATATTCTAGCGAGCTCGGATTTTCAGCACATATAATCCCACAACTCTCTTCAAAAAAGCAAGTGTGTGATTAGTACTGTTAAAGTTAATCGAAAAGCTCAAGCTAAAAAAATATTCGCACACTATATCGCAGGCAAAAGAACACGAAACAGAAAACTGCAATTAACCAACGAGGGGCAAGGGCAAACTTCCCACCTAATAGTAATCTCAAGAAAAACAAAGGATAAAAAGGAGCTAGGCAATCCCCTTTTCAATTCGCACATCTAGTATAAATTCGTCAATTTTTTCTTTTGTAACATTAGGCATACAAATTATGTGGGTAACATCGTCAGTAGCAAGCTGCCACTTAGCTTTTATTACTTCAGAAATTTTTGGGAAAACGACAGTAATTGCACCTTCATTGGTCCATGCCTCTATTCCAATTTTAATCAACTCATTCTTGCAATACTGAGCAACTTCTTGGCTGTGCTTATAACGGGCTCTTAAACCTTCTATTCCCATTTTCTGGATTGCATACCATAAGAATAAAGGACTGTGACCGTTCCTAGACCCTGTAATGGTGGTGTCCATGGAACCAATATATGAAACGCCTTTTGCTATTCTATCTTTAGTGGATCGTCTCGTAATGATAACTCCCGAAGGAATGGGAGAACCAATGAATTTATGTCCGCTAATGGAAATACTATCTGCACCATCTTCAAAATCAAAAGGCACTCGAGGCTCTAAGAAAGCGCCATAAGAGCCCGATAATGCAGCATCACAATGAATGTAATGATCTTGTATTGCAGACTTTCGTAGTACTGCTTTTACTTTAGAAACATCATCCTTTGCTTCTTTCATTGTTGTTCCAAAATTTGTTAAAACAATTGCTGGCTTGTCTCGATTGAATTGTAAGGTATTTGCAAGATCATCATAATCGATCTCTCCGTTTTCTTGCGAGCGAATTACAATACTTGGGATGTTGAGTAAGCGAATATTTTTCTTGATACTGTAATGGGTGGATTCAGAGAAATAGACCATTGCATTTGGATATAATTCTCTTGCGAGGTACAGGCCATAGAGATTACTTTCCGAACCACCGTTGGTTACGTACCCCCAATAATCTTTTGGATTGGCACGAAACATTGTTGCAAAAAAATCAACAACTTCCGTTTCCATTTTATGGGTCTGAACCTTGTTTGTCGTTTGCTCAAAAGGATCGCCTATATTATTTATCGGATACTTTAAAAACTCATTCAACCTCGAATAATCAAAATCTTGTGACACTGGGTATCCCAACATAAAATCCCCTCCGACTTTTATCTTTTCTAAAGCGTTTTCTATGGTAAGGTTTTGGTCCGTATCTATCATTCTATATAGTTGTGATTACTTAGATTATTTGACTGTAAAATTAGTTATTTTAAATATCTATATTTACTTATCAGATATATTAAGAGTAATTAATCTATTTTTACCTCATATACAGAATTAAACACCTGTATCGACTGAGCACCATGTCAACTTCCAGATAAATAAACTTAATTATGGACCAATTCGACAGTAAAATCTTGATGCAACTTCAAGAAGATGCAAAACAAAACACAAAACAAATAGCAGCTAAAATTGGCTTGAGTGTGACGCCAACTTATGAACGAATTAAAAAGTTGGAACGCACTGGGGTTATCAAATCATATGTTGCGGTTTTGGATCGATTCAAAATAGAAAAAGAAGTTATCGCATACTGCCAGATCACCCTATCGAAGCATCAAAAAGCAACACTTGATCAGTTTGAAGTGAAAATGAATTCTTTTGCTGAAATAATGGAATGTCATCATGTTTCTGGCAATTTTGACTTTTTACTAAAAGTAGTTGCAGGCAACATTATTGGGTTTCATAAATTCATTACAGAAAAACTATCCGTGGTTGATGATATCGCAACCATTCACAGTGTGTTTGTAATGAAATCGGCTAAAGATTCTGGCACATACGCAGTGTAGCAATGGCCCAACAAGAAGCAGGATATCAAGTTGCAGTAAGAATCATATCCGCTGCTTTTTCAGCAATCATATATACGGGTGCATTTGTGTTTCCGGATACAATTTTGGGCATGATGGATGCATCGACCACCCGAAGGTTTTCTATTCCATGTACTTTCAGAGTAGAATCGACAACCGCCAAAGGATCGTTCCCCATTTTACAGGTTCCAACTGGATGATACACTGTTTCTACCGTTTTTTTGATGTGGTCAACCAGAGCGTCTTCTGAGGTCCTGTTCAGTGGAACACCATTTGCTTTGGTATGCTTTTTTAGTGCTTGCTGTTCCATGATTTTAAAAACCAATTTCCCTCCTTTAACCAACTGTTCCAAATCTTCTTTTTCTTCCAAAAAATTAGGTTGAATTACCGGAACATCATTTGGATCAGCCGAAGAGAGACTTACTGAACCCCTGCTTTTGGGATGCAGTAGCGTTGGAAAAATAGTGAAGCCGTCGGAACTTGGAAACGTATTCAAATCATAGGCATCATAACCATATTCTTTACCTAACCACATGGGTGAAAAATGAAGTTGAAAGTTAACTTTTCCGCCATTCTGATCGAGATCAAGAAAGGCCATACCCTCCAAGGGGCCGCTATTGAAAACACCTTTTTTATTAACAAAATAATTCCAAGCTGCTTTGAATTGTTGCAAGGGTGGAATATTATGATTAACTCCTTCTTGGGTTTTTGACTGTTCACAAATAGGGAAAAACAAATGATCTTGAAGATTTTTTCCAACCCCTTTCAATTCATGGAGGCATTCGATTCCATGAATATTCAATTCAGAGGCATCACCAATTCCAGATAGCATTAATAGTTGAGGTGATTGAAAAGCTCCAGCGGAAAGAATGACTTCTTTATCCGCATTCACTCGTACCGTTTTTTTGTCTTTGATGTACTGAACACCAACTACTTTTTTTCCTTCTAAAATAAGTTTACCGACCTGAGCATGGGTTATAGTTGTGAGGTTAGAGCGTTTTAAAACAGGTTTTAAAAAAGCCGTAGCACCACTTGCACGTTTTCCGTTTTCAATAGTACTATGAACAACACTAGCCCCTTCTTGCTTTGCTCCGTTATAATCAGTAGTAGGTGGAATACCTAAAGCGGCACAAGCAGCAATAAATCCTGAGACAAATGGTGTTTTAAAACGGGTTGGTAACGTTACACCCAACTCCCCTGAATCTCCATGATAACCCTTGTCCATCATATCAACTTGGGCGTGGTTTTCTGAACGCTTGAAAAACGGAAGCACCTCCTTATAACTCCATCCAGAATTTCCTAGTGCAGCCCAACCATCATAATCAGCAGCATTACCTCGCACATAAGCCATGGCGTTGGTAGAACTACTCCCACCAAGGGTTTTACCTCTTGGTAAATAGATTTTTCGATTCAAGACACTAGCCTGTTCTTCTGTCCAGAAACCCCAATCTTCTTTGCTTTTATGAACCTTTAAATACGCTCCAGGAACGTGAATATTCAGGTTATTGTCTGGTCCTCCTGCCTCTAACAACAGAACGCTGTTTTTTGGGTTTTCTGACAATCGTTTTGCTAAGACACAGCCAGCAGAACCAGCTCCAATGATGATGTAATTGTATGATTGACCCATGACTGTTTTTAATTTAATTTAACGAAATGGGGAATGCCAACACACAGATATTAATATCCAAAGTAGTCTAGCGTTTCTAAATTTAAACTTTAATTTTCAATTGAGATCTATTTCAATTGGATACTTCAAATGAATTTTAAAACAAAAGAGAGCCTAAACACATTAAAACCCTGGTGTTTTCTTTGCTAAAAATACAAGAAAATGAATGCTTAAAAAATTTCATTAAATTAGTGCTATGAAAAATTATGCCCTTATTCTTTTACTCTTAAGTATTTCTTGCAGCCAACAAGATCGTAAACCACAGCTCCACAAAACCACAACACAACGCAGTGTGGTGTTAACAAAAGAACAAAAACATGTTCAAATAGAAGAGCTGTTTTCAAAACATGGTGGTTATGATCATTTGAATTTTACGTATTTTGAAAAAGACAACTACATTCAAATAGCGGCAACAAGCAGCACAAATGAGTATGCTAAATTTGAGTATGCTGAAGAATTATTTTGGTGGAACAACGACCCCTATTTTGATCAATTTTTACTAATTAAAATTCAAAAAAAAATAGATGAAATTACTCACTCAAAACACAAAACAGAGTCGAGAAAAAAGCCACTTAAGAGGACCGTTTCTTACAACGATTCTAAGTCAACAAATTGCTAAGAGCACTGGTCGAAGGCAACATCAATTCTAAGCAGTAGACTGATATTACAAATCCTCGCGAAGGATTAATAATTTTTCAAGAAAAGCTGCTTTAATTTTTAATGCACGTTCGTTCTTATCTTCATCAATCGTATTTACTGCAATAGAATAAGCAATATCTTCTAAGATTTCTTGATGATCTACACGCACTATTCCGCCGATATGAAATAGTGTTTGAATCCCGTTAATTTTATTCTCGACACCCCAAAAGGCATCTTTGCGCGTATTCGAAGTATTGATGAGTTTGTTGACCCAATTACAAACATCAATCATCAAAACATAATCTTCGAGAATCAACATGGCCATATCATTTCGATGTTTTAATTCGGGATCTGAAAACTCTTTGTAATGGTAGACCGTTTTGGCTGTATTTTTCATCAATATTTAAATTAAAAAAGGTGTTTTATAATTAGTGTTTAAAAAAAGTCTGTTCATTCTGTTAGTTTCACAAATCCTCTTGAAGTTCGCGAAGCTTAGCATGCATAGCTACTCGAATTTTCAAAGCACGGTCGTTTTTGTCGCCATCAAGAGTATCTATCGCAATATCATAAGCGATACGTTCTAAAATTTCTTGATGATCTTCTCGAACAATAAAACCCATAAGAAATAGCGTTTGAATTCCATTGATTTTATTCTCAACATCCCAAAAAGCATCTTTATTCGAATTAGAAGTGTTGATGAGTTTATTAACCCAATTACAAACATCTACCATTAATACATAATCTTCAAGAACAGATATGGCTATTGATGATTTGTATTGAATCTCTTCAGCTGAGAAATTGTTTATCGAATACGCATCTTTTTCATTAATCTCTTTCATTATTTTACTTTTTGTTTATCATTAATCCACCAAATATGTTGTAAGTTTGTAGATATCTATATATAAAAATAAACATTACACATATTTAAATGTACAATAAAATTCATTTAAATAAACATTAAAACGTATTAAAATATACTATCTAATTAAGATAAAATGTATATTTGTTTATTAAAATATATTATTTACTATATTTAATACAAGAGTAATTTGTTATGGGGATAGAGTTGAATGAGCTTCATCAGAAGGTTGGAGCAGAACTAAAAAGGATGAGACTTTTAGCAGGCTTTTCTAGCTATGAGGTGTTTGCTGATAAAAATAAGCTTAGCAAAATACAATATTTTAAAATGGAAAAAGGGACGAATTTCACCCTTAAGAGCCTAGATCGCATTCTTAAAATCCATGATATATCGATCATAAATTTCTTTCATAAATTTGATAAAGAGATTAGAACACCAACGAACGTTGAATGTGGTGACAGAATAGCCATAGTGTTGGATAGCTTAAAACAGTCTAAACTTGAGTTTAGTAAATCCATTGGTTTTTCTAATGCTAATCAAATAAATGCTATCTTGAGCGGGCGCAACAACATCTCAGCTAAGCTAGCCTATCAAATTGAAAAGGTTTACCCTCAGTTTAAATTTTCATGGATACTGAATGGAGAAGGTGAGATGGTTTAAGTAAGTCCAAAACCTCAACATGCCTCAGAAGAAACTCTACAATCATTGTAAAAATAAGTTAGCTCAAACCCTTGAAGTTCTCGAGATCCGTAAAGCCGAGATTTTAATAGCCTTAGAATCTGAAAGTAAAAGCAGCGCTGGTGATAAACATGAAACTGGACGGGCAATGATTCAACTAGAAAGAGAAAAGCTTGGGGAGCAAATCAAAAAAGCTGAACAAAATCAAGTAGTCCTAAATCAATTGAAACACTATAAAAGTACAGGAGTGGTTCGCTTTGGTTCTGTGGTTCAAACCAATAATTCAAACTATTATATTGCCATACCTGTAAATAACTGCTTGATCGATACAAGCACATTTCATTGCATCTCGCCTCAAAGCCCAATTGGAGTTTTACTTCTTGGAAAAAAAGTTGGAGATCAACTAGTGTTCAATGGAATTACGAGTACAATTACAGTAGTTATCTAGAGTTGTTAGCTTTTTTTCCTAACCTTCTTACTGTGGTGCTTATTTTTGTGTCGTTCTTCTTTTAGGCGTTCTGCCTCTTTTGCTCTTCGTTCTTGAGGTTTCACTTTTCTAAGCGGATCTTTCTTCTTCTTATTTGAAGAATCATTCAGCTGATTGCGATAATGGACTTTAAGGAAATGAAGTATCTCTTCCTCCGGAGCTGGAAGTTCTAAAAAAATATGATCAGGTTTATTCTCTTTTACATTGAGTCCACGAATGATCGATCCAAATTCATCGTGTTCGAAAACGGCGATGGGCATTTCGTTGATCAAAAATGCTTCTTGTTTAAGTATTTGCTTAACGGCTTTTCCGGTAATTCCTTTCGAGTTGCTCATGAATGTGCAAAAATTTAGTCGGGTTGATTGAAATAATGAGTAAGAATTTTAACCAATTCTTTTTTATAAGCATCATACAACACTCCCGATTTGTTGTTGATTTGAGTATCCATCTCGTCCTCTATTTCTTCTTCGGCAAGATAAGCCATTTCGTAATCTCCGTCGAAGCGATCGATGATCATATCCTCTACCTTAATGGAAAAAGCTGTTTCATAACCTTTACCTAGAGAATTTCTAAGGTAATCCCATGTGTAAGTCAACATCTTAAAAGTAAAACCGTCGCCCAAAGCGTAGGCTTTTTTACTTATTTCGGCAAATTTATCATCTTGGTTTTCTAGGACAGCGGAAATCAAAAATTCTTGATCCAGATTCAACGCCACACCTTTTTTTTGTAGTTCAAAAAGCGATGCTATGCGAAGGTGTAATTTATTTTCAGACATGAATCCATTAATTTTTAAAGAAAAAAAGGATAGAAAAAGCCAACCATAGCCCAACTACCCTTTTAATGACGCCAGGGTGTGAAGCCCTGCTGGACAAAAGTAAGTAATAATTCAATACTTATTCCATAAGATGCTACTGAAAGCGCAAATCTTTTTTAATTTCCAATTAAAAGTAATTTTTCTTGCCTCTTATTGATGTATCGGAACCCATCTGCCCCAAAAAAACCAGCTTCTTCCAACATTATTCGAATATCTTTCTTCCATTCAGTAATGTATACACTTGTATTCAATTCAATGGCGTACGAAGTGTTTGGGTGCAATGGATAGTCTCCGTTTACAGCTACTCCATTTTGCGAATCCCACATCCCTAAAGTTGTCCCAGCAGAATGACCATAAGTCCCCAACGGATGGGTGTAAATCTGTGGTCGAAGTCCTTCAGCTCTGCCCTGCTCCAATGATTTTTTTAGAATTACATTTCCTGAAACTCCAGTTTTAAAATTATTTGTAAAAATATCTTGAACACGATTTCCTTGTGCCAAGGCATCAATTAAAAAATCTGGGGCTTGTTTTTCTCCAGGTTTCAAGACATAGGCGAGTTCTTGGCAATCGGTATTGAGGGATAAATAACTGATCCCAAAATCGCAATGCACTAAATCCCCTGGTTGTATAATGTCAAATTTAGATTTGCTGTCAAACGCATATAAATCACTTTCATTGGCACGTTGAACATCGACTGTTGGATGAAACCAAGTATCCAAACCAAGGCTTAGAACTTTTTCGCGCAACCACCAAACAACATCGTCGGTAGTGGTTTCGCCAGGCGTTATTACTTTAGAGGAGAAAGCTTCAGCTATAATCTGATGGGTTATTGCTACAAGGTCTTCGTAGAGTTCCATTTCTTTGGCAGTCCGCGTCTCAATCCACCCGATCGCGAGTTGTTCTGCAGAAACTACTTTACTCTTATAGGCTTCTGGCAAAACACGCATCAATGCATCATAGTCCGTTTTGACTAAACCATCGGCTAATGCAAAGGCCTTAGAAGTATTGATTCCAATATTCTTAGGTTTTTTTGAAACGATATAATCTGCTAGAGCTTGCCATTGACTGGGCTGCTTTTCCTTATCCCAGATCGACGGAATTAGCTTCCCAAACGGATAGCGGGTAATAGCAGCTGAAGTAATCCCCTCGGCATTTTTATTCTTTGAAAAAACCAAAATGGTTTGTCGCCTAGCGTTGAGCCAAGTTGGAGGTAACAATGTTTTAACAACGGGATCTTCATTGTACTCACGGGTGATCAAAACCCAAAGATCAATTCCGTTGTCATCCATCAATTGAGGTAGCAGATTATCAAGGCGATCTTTTTGAATTTGATCGACTATTACTGCGCGTTCTTTAAGCGAAAGGACTTGCTGCCCCAAAGCCAAAAGTGGCAAGAACAGAAACAGGCATATAACTTTATTCATAAAAAAATTAGTTTAATTGTGGTGGACCAGCTGGTATTCTTGGTTCGTAAGAAGGATTGGTTCTATTATTTTTAAAGTCTTCTTTTACTTGCTCTACCAATTTTGGATTTGTAAACAAATCAACCATTGTCATTCCAAGGGCTTTAGAAGCGTACAACATACCTTTGTGTCCAATAGACATTCCTGTACAGGCAACAACTGCCCATGAGTGCCAAGGGCCTCCTTTAGAAGCTACTGTTGCGCTCATTCGAATGGTAGGAACCAATTGACTTACGTCGCCCACATCGGTTGAACCTCCTTGAGCAGGAAGCGATGGTCGCAACGGATGAACTAACCCGTCAAGGCCTTCAAGTGGTTTTCCAGTTTCTTTTAAAATAGTATTGGCATATTGCACTTCATCAGTTGTATAGGTAATTGGTCCTAAAGTCTCGATATTACGCTGCATCACCTCAGCACCTGTGCGGTTGACTTGGATTTCGTAAATTCCAGATATCAATTGAATTTCATGACGAACTCCAGCCATCAATGCTGCACCTTCAGCTATTTTTTTAGCACGTTCATATAAAATATCTACGTTGGGTCGATCGTTTTCACGTAAACGAGTCCAAATTTGTGCATAGTCGGGAACTACATTCACAACATCCCCTGCTTTTTCAATATCATAATGAATACGAGCTGTTGGTTTGATGTGTTCTCTGTAGTAGTTCAATCCGGTTGTAAATAACTCCATAGCATCAACTGCACTTTTTCCATTCCATGGATCAGACGACGCATGCGAAGAACTTCCATAAAACTTCACTCTAAAATCAACTAAGGCTTTACTACTTTGTGTAACAGCTTCAATCTCATCTCCAGGATGCCAATCCATACATACGTCTAGCTTATCAAAAAGACCAGCACGAGCCATCCATACTTTTGCGAAAATAGTTTCTTCTGCTGGTGTGCCGTAAAAAACGATGGTTCCTTTTAGGGTTCCCTTTTCAATTTGCTCTTTAATAGCGATAGCTGCACCAAGGCTGGCCGTTCCAAAAAGATTATGGCCGCAACCGTGACCTGCTCCACCTGGTACACGTATCTCTCGTGTAGGTTGTCTTTTTTGAGAAATTCCGGCATTGGCATCAAACTCGCCAAGAATACCAATTACTGGTTTGCCTGTTCCGTAGGTTGCAGTAAAAGCAGTTGGAATTCCTGCAACTCCTTTTTCTACTGTAAAGCCATTTTCTTCGGCAAAAGTCATTAAATATTCGGAAGATTTAAACTCTATTAAGGAAGTTTCCGCAGCTTCCCATATTCCATCACTCACCTCGATCATTGCATCTTGGTGCGCATCAACCGTTTTTATGATTTCTTTTTTGATTTTCGATTTCGATTGGGACTGAACCCGTTGTACTCCTAATATAACCAAGCTAAGAAGTAATAATTTGTTGATTTGTTTCATTATTTGTTTTTTTGAAACTTCAAGTTACAATTTTATTTGACCTAATATTTTGTAACTTGGGATATCTATTTTAAAAAAAATAATTCATGCGCTATTATAAACTTTTACTTCCTACACTTCTGACGGCTTGTTTTCTTTTACTGACAACACAAAACACAGCAGCACAATCTAGGCGATCCAAAAAACAAAATACTACGAAAATTAATCCTGAGTTGCACGAATCGGTTCAATACCGGTCCATAGGTCCTTTCAGAGGTGGGCGTTCTGCCGCTGCAGTCGGTGTGCCAAACCAACCTAAGGTGTTTTATTTCGGAGCCACAGGTGGTGGTGTTTGGAAAACTACT
The DNA here is from genome assembly GCA_003023645.1 of Candidatus Arcticimaribacter sp. GTDB lineage: Bacteria > Bacteroidota > Bacteroidia > Flavobacteriales > Flavobacteriaceae > Arcticimaribacter. The sequence continues at coordinate 18,392 of PXYQ01000024.1, forward strand.
GATGGTGGCGAAACCTACGCCAACATTTCCGATGGGTATTTTGGAGGAAGTATTGGATCGGTAGCTGTAGCTCCAAGTGATCCCAATGTATTGTATGTAGGTGGTGGTGAAGTTACTGTTCGTGGAAACGTTTCTTCTGGAAAAGGTGTCTGGAAAAGTGTAGATGCTGGGTCAACCTGGACTTACTCTGGATTACCTAACTCCCGACATATACCACGTATGGTAGTACATCCTCAAAACCCAGACATTGTGTATGCAGCAGTCTTAGGGGATTTATACAAACCCAACAACGATCGTGGTGTATATAAGAGTATTGATGGGGGAAACAGTTGGAAAAAAATTCTTTTTTCAGATGCACAAGCTGGCGCTGTCGAATTGGTTATGGATCCATCGAACCCAAGACATTTATATGCTTCAACTTGGCGCATCCAAAGAACACCTTATAGTTTGAATAGCGGTGGTGAAGGATCTGCTCTTTGGAAAAGTACAGACAGTGGCGCTACTTGGAACGAAATAAGTAAAAACAAAGGGTACGCAAAAGGAACTTTAGGAATCATCGGTGTAACTGTTTCGCCTGTAAACGCTAATCGTGTTTGGTCTATTGTTGAAAACAAAGAAGAAGGTGGTGTATACCGTTCGGATGATGGAGGTGAAAACTGGGAGCATGTAAACGAAAGCAGATCGCTAAGACAACGCGCTTGGTACTACACTAAAATTTATGCAGATACGCAAGATGAAGATGGCGTTTATGTGATGAATGTATCCTATCACAAATCTACCGATGGTGGAAAAACATTCAGCAGTCACAATGCACCTCATGGGGATCATCACGATCTATGGATTGCTCCAGAAGACAATCAACGTATGATTATTGCTGATGATGGAGGAGCTCAGGTTTCTTATGACGGGGGAACAACTTGGAGTACGTATCACAACCAGCCAACCGCACAATTCTATCGGGTAACAACAGACAATGCTTTTCCTTACAGAATATATGTAGCACAACAAGACAACTCTACCATTCGAGTTAATCACCGAAGTTCTGGTCGCTATATAGACGAATCGGATTGGGAATCGACCGCCGGAGGAGAATCTGCCCATATTGCAATTGACCCAACCAATAACGAAATTGTATATGGTGGAAGTTATGACGGTTTCTTAACGCGTGTAAATCATGCTAAGAATTCTGTACGTGGAATTAATGTTTGGCCCGACAACCCAATGGGTCATGGAGCAGAAGGAATGCGCTATCGTTTTCAGTGGAATTTCCCTATCCTCTTTAGCAAACATAATCCAAAGCGTCTGTATACGTTCTCCAATCAAGTACACGTAACAGAAAGTGAAGGACAGGAATGGAAAATAATCAGTCCGGATCTAACACGTAATGATCCTTCAAAACTGAAGACTTCAGGGGGCCCAATAACACAAGACAATACAAGTGTCGAATATTACTGTACCATTTTTGCTGCTGACGAATCTCCACTCAAAGAAGGTTTGTTATGGGTAGGAAGTGACGATGGCTTGATTCATTTGACACA
>PXYQ01000025.1 GCA_003023645.1 Candidatus Arcticimaribacter sp.
TAATTCAATTCCTTTCGGTTTGATTTTAAACAACGTGCTCTTGTAGCAGAACTTTTAGATCAATTAGCTTGTGTTCTTCCGAAGTATCCAGATGATGACGTTGGGAACTATGAAAAAGCCCAATCAAAATCCTTGTATACACGGTCGAAGTAGATACTAGCGAATTTCCTTTTCAAAAATTCACCCATGGAGTTGAACTTGCTAGAAACTTTACAAGTACAAGAAAAAGAAAAAACAAAACCCATTCTTGAAATAAAAGTTAAAGAAAAGAGAGAAGAGGTAAGTCAAGGCGAAATAAATGAAGTCGACACAAAACCCAAGAGCGTTGAAGTTGTCATAGAGACTCCAAAAAAGTCTTTGCCTGTGAATTTAAGCTTTCTAGAATGGATTGAATGGACTAAAAATAATAGTTCTAAAGCGCTTCAAGATTCAGAATCTGAAAATTCTTTTGAAGATAAAATCGATCTTATCGATGCTTTTTTGAGAAACAATCCTAAAATACCACCTGTATCTGCAAACACAGCAAAACAGAATTTATCGAAAGAAATTAAATTCGATAAAGAAGAGTTAATGACCGAAACCTTGGCCAAAGTTTATGTTAAACAAGGTAAGTTTAAGAAAGCTTTGCTCTCTTACAAGATATTAAGTTTGAAATATCCGGAAAAAAATAGTTTCTTTGCAGACCAAATCAAAGCTATTAAAGATTTACAACAAAAATAAAATAATCCAATGAGTACATTTTCAATTTTTATCGCACTTATCCTAGTTGTGTGTTTCCTTCTTATACTTGTAGTAATGGTTCAAAATCCAAAAGGAGGGGGACTTTCCTCATCTTTCGGAGGAGGAGCTCAACAAATGGGAGGAGTTCAAAAGACAACTGATTTTTTAGACCGAAGTACTTGGGTCTTAGCTACACTTTTATTGGCTCTTATTTTACTTTCAAATTTTAGTTTGAATTCAAATCAAAACAATGTTGATGCTGAGTCTAAATTATTAGATGCTAATACACTCGAACAAATTTCAACAGAAACTATTCCTGAGGTAATTCCAGAAGTAGCTCCTGAAGAAGTACCAGCAGATTCAGAAGAACCAGCTGCTATAGAATAACACACTGTTTATTTAAACATATAAATGCCAGCTTCCTGACAAGCTGGCATTTTTTTTTTGCCTTAACTGACAAGGAATAGACTGGCATAATTTATGAAAATATCAAAATGAAATTTCTAATATAAATCAGACATTATGAGTACAATCAACATTAAACCTTTAGCAGACCGCGTTCTTATTGAACCAGCTGCTGCAGAAACCCAAACTTCTTCGGGTCTATATATACCTGACACTGCAAAAGAAAAGCCTCAAAAAGGAATTGTTGTTGCTGTAGGACCTGGAACCAAAGAAAACCCAGTTACCTTATCAGTAGGTGACACCGTGCTTTATGGGAAATATGCTGGAACAGAACTTCAACATGACGGAAAAGATTTCTTAATCATGAAAGAGAACGATATTCTTGCAATTGTTTAACCAAAAAATAAAATTAAAATGGCTAAAAAAATAGTATTTGATATTGATGCTAGAGATGGTATCAAAAGAGGAGTAGATGCTCTTGCAAACGCAGTTAAAGTTACCTTAGGTCCAAAAGGACGTAACGTAATTATCGGCAAAACTTTTGGAGCACCACAAGTGACCAAAGATGGCGTTAGTGTAGCAAAAGAAATTGAGCTTGAAGATCCCCTAGAAAATATGGGCGCTCAGATGGTAAAAGAAGTTGCTTCTAAAACCAACGATTTGGCTGGAGATGGAACAACAACTGCAACGATCTTAGCACAAGCAATTGTGAAGGAAGGTCTTAAAAATGTAGCAGCTGGAGCTAATCCATTGGATCTTAAAAGAGGAATTGACAAAGCGGTAGGAGCTATCGTTCTTGAATTAGATAAGATTGCTACCGAAGTAGGTGGTTCTTCTGAAAAAATACATCAAGTTGCAAGTATATCAGCAAACAACGATAATATGATCGGTAGTTTGATTACGGAAGCATTTGAAAAAGTTGGTAAAGAAGGTGTAATTACTGTTGAAGAAGCAAAAGGAACAGATACGTATGTTGATGTTGTTGAAGGAATGCAATTTGACAGAGGATATTTATCACCTTATTTTGTTACTGATTCTGAAAAAATGGAAGCAGACTTAGAAAGTCCTTACATTTTACTATACGACAAAAAGATTTCAGCAATGAAAGATCTTTTACCTGTTTTAGAGCCTGTAGCTCAAACAGGAAAGCCTTTACTGATTATCGCTGAAGATGTTGATGGAGAAGCTTTAGCTACACTTGTGGTAAACAAACTTCGTGGTGCATTGAAAATTGCTGCAGTAAAAGCACCAGGATTTGGGGATCGTCGTAAAGCTATGCTTGAGGACATCGCTATCCTTACGGGTGGAACTGTGATTTCAGAAGAACGCGGTTATACGCTTGAAAACACCACCCTTGAAATGCTTGGTACTGCAGAGAAAGTTACAATTGACAAAGACAATACAACTGTTGTTAATGGCGCTGGATCTGCTGAGGCAATCGAAGGCCGTGTAGGTCAAATCAAATCTCAGATTGAAAATTCTACTTCTGATTACGATAAGGAAAAACTACAAGAACGTTTAGCTAAACTTTCGGGTGGTGTTGCAGTTCTTTATGTTGGTGCTCCTTCTGAAGTTGAAATGAAAGAGAAAAAAGATCGTGTTGATGATGCACTTCATGCTACACGTGCTGCAGTAGAAGAAGGTATTGTTGCAGGTGGAGGAGTTGCTCTACTGAATGCTAAAAAAGTTCTGGAAGGTCTTGCAAGTGATAATGCAGACGAGGCTACTGGAATTCAAATCATCAAGAAAGCAGTTGAAGCTCCTTTACGTATCATCGTAGAGAATTCGGGTGGAGAAGGATCTGTAGTTGTTTCTAAGGTTCTCGAAGGAGATCAAAACTTTGGATACAATGCCAAAAACGGAACCTATGTAGATATGCTTGCAGAAGGAATTATTGATCCTAAAAAAGTTACACGTGTTGCTCTTGAAAATGCAGCTTCTGTTTCTGGAATGATCTTAACAACCGAATGTGCACTCTTGGATATTAAAGAAGATGCTCCAGTCGGAGGAGGAATGCCTCCAATGGGTGGTGGTATGCCGGGTATGATGTAATCATACGCCTGGTGATAAATAAAAAAAGCGACCCATTGGGTCGCTTTTTTTATATGCTATATCGTAGTTTATACAAATAAAATAAGCAAGGTCATTAGTATTCCTGCAAGAGTAAAGTAAATCCCTTTTTTAAAAACTGAGGTATGTGGCAAAAACATCCAAAAAGAAGAAATCACAAAAAACAAGAGTGATACCCCGAAGAAAATGTTCAGCCAATAAATAGGACTGTTGGTTGTTGCTTTATGCAAATGCTCCATTTTATCTAAGATATAAGGAAGCTCTTTTTTAAGGTAAACGGTTTCACCAGTTGTCTGGTTATAGGTTCCTTCCTTAAAAATCAATTGATCCCCTTCTACCCTTTCAACAGCAAGGCGTTTAATTTTCAATGCTTTCCCTAAAGCGCTCTCGTCTAGGTTAACTGGCAGCGTAGTTTCCACTTCGCTGATGATTTTAAAAGTATCATCATTTCTAAAAATCATGGCTATCCCGCTTATTGCATAAACAGCCATTATGCCAACTAAATAAAACCCTAGATACCGGTGTATTATTCTAAAATAGAATCCTGTGCTTTTCTCCATTATTTGGTTGTTATTTTACGTAGAAACTTCAGTCTAAAGAAGTTAGACTGAAGAAACAAATATTAGTTTAAAATGCTTTTGGTAATGTTATTCTTTGCTTTCTCGCTCGTACATACAACACATATGCAAACTGTTGTAAACCTCATCTGGCGCAGTTGCTAAAGGAGTGTCGTGTCCAACCGAAGCAATTTCTTCATGAATATTCAATAAGCTGGTTTTTGAAGCGTCATAAATGATCGAAAATTGATGCGAAGGAATATCCCAAGTAGCAGACTTTACACCTTTAATAGTAAAGGCTTGTTTTTCGATTCGAGCCTTACACATTCCGCAAACACCATTCACCTCAAAGCTGGTTTTCTGGATATCTTTTTTGGCCTTTTGAGCGAACCCAATCACCGGTAATAACGCAATTAGAAGTATAATTATTTTTTTCATTTCTTTATATTATTTAATTTAAAACGCAGTCCAGCGTAAAACATTTTTCCAAAAATCGGAGCATACACCAAAGAAGTATCAAAAGTTGAGCCAAATGGATCTTCAGCACCAACAATTGGATTCAACTGTTTGTAGTTCCCCAAATTTTCACCTCCCAAATATACTTCAAATTGTTTTGAAAAAACACGCGTAATTTGCATACTCAACAACCCATATCGTTCGGAAGAATATCCAACTCCATCTCTACTGTTCGATGGAAGTCGTTGTTCTCCTACAAAATGGTAGGTCATATCAGCTTTCCATTGTGAACCTTTTTCTTCGTTTTCAAACTTATATTCAAAATTCGCAAAGAAACGCTCCTCAGGCTGCAAAGGCTTTTGGAGTGTTTGAGTTCCATAAGTTGTTTTGACTTGATAATTCTTATAAGCCAGGCGTAAAGCTGTATTTCTAAAAGGTACATAATCCAATTCGAGCTGAAAACTATTGGCGTAACTAGAGCCTTCCAAATTATAAAAACGAATATGACTTGCTTGCTCCCAATCGACCACAACCTGATCTTCGAATTGAGTTCTATAAAAGTCAACTGTAATATCGCCTTGTTTTTGAAATAATGTAAAACCCTGTCTAAAACTCAAACCATAATTCCATGCTTTCTCTGGGCGAAGACCATAAACCGATCCACCATTTTCGACTAACTGAATCAGGCGATTTGTACCGAATAGTTTTTGATTTTCAGCAAAAATATTCGCAACTTTTCTTCCACTACCAACTGAAGCTCTCAACACAGATCGTTCCCAAGGATTATAGCGCAAATGCACTCGTGGAGTAACGAATGTACCGAGTCGGTTGTGTGAATCTAATCGAATTCCTGCTGTTATATTCAACTTTTCTAAACTATCATAGCTGTACTCAAAAAAGGCTCCAATAACCTCGTCTCTTCTTTGGTAATCAACTAAATCAACACGTTCGCTATACTCATCAAAAGAGAAGTTGATTCCAGTTTTGAATTTGTTTTTTGTGTTCGAGATGATTGAATTGAACAACAGATTTGTAAAAAAACTCTTGTGTTCTATATCGTAACGTCTTAGTCCAAAATAAGAATCTTGGTCGTGATTACTATATGCCGACTGAAAACCAAAACTTTGGTAAGGAGTATCTGGAAATACATAACCTATTTTTAAGGAAGCATCCACGCGTTGAGTTTCAATTTCACTTCCCCAAAATGTAGTTGTATCCCGATGTGTTTCGGGATCAAAGTTGATCGAGCCTGTTTGCTTTTTATCATCCAGAAATCGAAGACTCGCAAATCCAACCCAGCCTTTATTTGCATCGGTGTACTGCCATCGATTCAAAACATTGATTTGTTTTGAAATCGGTACATCTAAAAAAGAATCTGAATTTTTATCGAATTTCTGCGTCCGCTGATTTACGTGAACATACGAACCTGCACTCCACTTATCATTCCATTTGGTGTTGAAATGCGCATTGAACTCCTGTCTTCCATTCACAGAAGTATAGGCGTTTATATATATGGGAGCATCTTGTGATGGCTTTTGAATCTCAGTATTGATTTGACCAGCAATACTCTCAAAACCATTGACTACACTTCCAGCACCCTTTGTTATCTGTATACTTTGTATCCAAGTCCCGGGAGTAAACGTTAAACCGTAAATCTGAGAAGCTCCTCGAACCATAGGAATATTCTCTTCGGAAATTAATAAATATGGACTAGAAAGTCCTAACATTTTAATTTGCTTTGTACCCGTTAATGCGTCTGCAAAATTCACATCGATGGAAGGGTTGGTTTCAAAACTTTCCGATAGGTTACAGCATGCAGCTTTCAGCAATTCTTCACTAGAAACTCGAATGATGTTTTGAGCTTCTAAATATGATTTCTGAATAGCCTTACGTCTTTCTGTTAGCGTAATTTCATCCAGAGCATCATCTGCATCAGCAAGAAGTGTGTGCATTAATCGCTTAGGACTTGAGATGACCAAAGTGTCGGTTTTGAACCCAAGATAACTGATCACTAATTTGTTTGAATTAGGAGACATAGGGAGTTTGAAATTCCCAGATTGATCTGTAATGGTTCCCATTGAAGTATTCAGCCAAATCAAATTCACTCCTTCTATTGGTAATTCCGTAGCGTTTTCTTTGATTTTTATTTGTCCCGTAAGTTGTTGTGATTGAACTGACCAACTAAACAGCAGTATAAACAGATATACGTTTTTCATTGTAAATTATATAAATTAATTGTGTACTAAAATCGGTTGAATAAAGTATTATCCAATGATTTTACTCGTAGAACACAAAAGAACCATACAAGCTAAAAAGCTGCCTCTGAAGTGGTGGAGGTCTTTTATTAATCTGAATTTTTTGATTGTAAGCCAATACAGGTAACTTACGAATACCTTGGATTGGTGGACTAAAGAAATCTAAATCCAACCCTTTTGCTTCATCAGCGATACTAATATCTTCTGTACTTTGAAAAATCTCAAGAGCATCGGAACAACAACTTTTTTGAGAAAAAGAAAGCCCTTCAGTCTTTTGGTTTTTTGTCATCTCCATCCCACAACCTTTTGGGCTATAGGCTAACGATATTGCGGCTATGTGATCTCCGCAATAATGAAAGTTGAGCGCCATGCCCATTTTGGAATGGACAAACAAGAGGAGTAATAAAATGACTTTTAATCGTTTCATAATCAGAATCGTTTGGCAAATATACGACTAATACTAGGCAATGCCAAAAAGCAGTCCCAAAGCCATTAAAATCATTACTATATTTTCGATCAGCGTAGCTTCAGTCATCGGTAGGTTTAGAACAGTTCCCAAACAAGCACATTGAATTTTATTCTTATTAAGTAAGGATTGTAGCACACCGAAAGTTGTAACCGAAAGAACAAACAAACTTACCCACAAAGCAAGTGTAACCTCAAATTGAAACAAAAAAGCCAGCCCCAAAGTAGTTTCTATGAACGGATAAATCCATCCGTAAATTGGAATTGTTTTTGCGATGGGGTCGTATGTTGCGAAGGAAGTTGGAAAAGAACGATATCCTAAGAATTTGAAGAAGCTGAAAACGATAAAAAACAATCCCATAAAGTCCATCATGAAACCGAAACTACTAAAGGCTGGGAGTTGCAAAAAAACAGCTCCGAATAGAACATATAAAAAAATGAGCCCCAACGGAAATAACGCTTTCCATTTAGAAGTTTCGACAATCCTATCGGTAACTGTATACTTACTTCCCAAGACAGCTTCAATAGCCTCAAAAGATAGCGCTTGTGGAGTTTCAATTGCTGTAATTCCAGACTTTAAATCAACTTGTATTCCGCTTATTTCTGGAATGGAATTTAGTTTTTCTTCCACACCTTTTTTACAATTCCCGCAAGTCATACCTGCTATAACAAACTCTTGTTTCATGCTGTTGTTTTCTAATTAGTAAGGATTGAACGTTCAACTTTTGGCGCAACTTTTAAACAGATAAGGCTGTTCTAGTTTGCCCAAATAAAAGTAAACATTATTTAGTTCATAAATTGATTTAAAAATAGACATGAATTCAAATCATTGGATAGAAATTTTAATACTTTTGTAAAAACAATTTTCCTTTTGGAACACCAACAAAAACTACTGTCTGCAGTTTCAAGTATTCTAGGTTCTAACGACACTAGTTTAGAAACAAAGCTTAGCGCGATATGCAGCTTGTTGAAACATGAAATCAACACCTATGACTGGGTAGGTTTTTATTTTGCAAAAGCAGAAACTAAGACGTTGCACTTAAAAGCATTTGCTGGAATCCCTACCAACCACACCGTTATCCCTTTTGGAAAAGGAATTTGCGGACAAGTAGCTGTTTCTAATGAAAATTTTGTTGTTGCAGATGTGCAATCTCAGGACAATTATATTGCCTGTAATATTGACGTAAAATCTGAAATAGTAATCCCCCTTTTCACAAATAATAACAATATTGGTCAAATCGACATTGACTCCAATACCGCGAACGCATTTGACAAAACTGACGTCCGTTTACTAGTACAAGTAAATAAACTGATTAGCGATCATATGACATCCAATAACATCTCTATAAATATTTCCTAAAATGAATTCAGCTCACAAAATTGGTTCCGCGTTAATTTCTGTTTTTGATAAAGACGGATTAGCTCCTATTATTAAAAAACTAGATGCACTCGGTGTGACTCTTTATTCTACTGGAGGAACTGAAAAGTTCATTCAAGAATTAGGATATAATGTAGTTGCTGTAGAAGATATTACCTCCTACCCTTCTATTCTTGGAGGTCGTGTTAAAACACTCCATCCTAAAGTTTTTGGCGGGATTTTAAATCGTCAAAACGTAGCTTCTGATCAAGAAGAGTTAAAGCAATATGAAATTCCACAAATCGATTTGGTAATTGTAGACCTTTATCCTTTTGAGAAAACAGTAGCATCGGGCGCTTCAGAACAAGATATTATTGAGAAAATTGATATCGGTGGAATTTCTTTAATTCGTGCAGCTGCAAAGAATTTTGCTGATGTAATTTGTGTTTCGGATAAAAGCGATTACGCTGAGTTTTTAGACCTATTAAATTCCTCAGACGGATCACCATCTTTAAGTGATCGAAAAAGTTTTGCTGCTAAAGCATTCAATGTTTCGTCGCATTACGACTCGGCAATCTTCAATTATTTCAATGCCGAATCGGAAGAAGCCAGCTTAAAGTTAAGTATTCAAGAATCCAAAAGCCTTCGTTATGGTGAAAATCCACATCAGAAAGCAAGTTTCTTTGGGCCATTGAATGATTTACTCGATCAAATTCACGGAAAAGAAATTTCATATAACAACCTACTAGACATCGATGCAGCTGTGCAATTGATGCAAGAGTTTCAAAACGAAGAACCAACTTTTGCTATACTCAAGCACAACAACGCCTGTGGATTTGCCAGTCGTTCTTCACTTTTACAAGCGTATGAAGATGCTTTAGCTGGAGATCCAGTTTCTGCCTTTGGAGGAGTTTTAATTTGCAACCGAACGATCGATGCTGCAACAGCTGAAAAAATAAACACCCTTTTCTGCGAAGTAGTGATTGCACCTGCTTATGATGCAGCTGCCTTAGAGATTTTGAAAAGCAAAAAGAACAGAGTTCTCCTGATTCAAAAAAGTAACGAATTACTCCAAAACTCGGTAAGAACTTGTCTTAACGGATACTTGGTTCAAGAGAGAGATTCGATCACAGACAGTAAAGAACACCTAACAGTTGCAACTACAATCGCTCCTAGTGAACAACAAATTGCAGATCTTCTGTTTGCTTCAAAAATTTGTAAGCACACCAAGTCAAATACAATCGTTCTAGTCAAAAACAATCAATTACTAGCTTCAGGGACGGGTCAAACTTCACGTGTTGACGCCTTGAAACAGGCCATCGAAAAAGCGAGTGGTTTTGGATTTGATCTTGAGAATTGTGTCATGGCGAGTGATGCATTCTTCCCTTTTCCAGATTGTGTAGAGATTGCATTCAATGCAGGCGTTCGCTCTGTAATTCAACCCGGAGGGTCGATCAAAGATCAACTTTCAGTTGATTTCTGTAACGCCAACAAAATGTCCATGGTATTCACAGGAATACGTCATTTTAAACATTAATTTTTAGTACATTTGGGTTAGACCAAAATAAAATACTTGATTATGGGGTTTTTCGACTTCCTCACAGAAGAAATTGCAATAGACTTAGGAACTGCTAATACGCTGATTATTCACAAGGATAAAGTTGTTGTGGACAGTCCTTCAATCGTTGCGATTGATCGAACAACAAACAAAGTAATTGCCATTGGTCTTGAAGCAAGTATGATGCAAGGGAAAACACATGAAAACATCAAAACCATTCGTCCTTTAAAAGACGGAGTTATTGCTGATTTTAATGCTTCTGAGCAGATGATCAACATGCTCATCAAAAGCATCCCCACTCTTAAGAAAAGATTATTCGCTCCTTCCCTTCGTATGGTAATTTGTATCCCCTCTGGGATTACTGAAGTAGAAATGCGAGCGGTACGAGAATCTGCAGAACGTGTAAACGGAAAAGAAGTTTATTTAATCCATGAACCAATGGCTGCGGCTATTGGTATCGGAATCGACATCAAACAACCAAAAGGAAACATGATCGTTGACATCGGTGGTGGTACCACAGAAATAGCTGTAATTGCTTTATCTGGAATTGTATGTGATAAATCTGTGAAAATTGCAGGAGATGTTTTTACCAACGATATTGTGTATTACATGAGACGCCAGCATAATCTGTATGTAGGTGAACGTACTGCTGAAAAAATAAAAATTACTATTGGTGCGGCGCTCGAAGATTTAGAAAATCCACCAGAAGAAATGTCTGTTCAAGGGAGAGATCTTTTAACAGGTAAACCAAAACAAGCCATTGTATCCTATAGAGAGGTTGCTAAGTCACTTGATAAATCAATTCTTAGAATTGAGGACGCTATTATGGAAGCCTTATCACAAACACCGCCCGAATTGGCTGCTGACATATACAATACGGGAATCTATTTAGCTGGCGGTGGATCGATGCTTAGAGGATTAGATAAAAGAATCTCTCTTAAAACTGATCTTCCTGTCTATATTGCAGAAGACCCTTTACAAGCCGTTGTTCGTGGCACAGGCATAGTCCTCAAAAACATTGAGCGTTACAAGACGATCTTGATTAAATAAGTTCGCATATGCAATGGGTTTTAAACATCATAATCCAAAAAAGGAACTTACTTCTCTTTCTTTTCTTATTGGGAATTGGTATCGTTTTTTCGAGCTACAGAAGCAGTTATCACCAAACGAAACTTCAACGTTTTGGGATTATCATTTCTGGAGGAGTTTTTAAATCCATCAACAACTCGAAGTCGTATCTTAGTTTGACAGAATCGAACCAAGGTCTTCTCGCCGAAAACAGCGTCTTACGTCAAGAACTTCTACAATACAAGCAGACAGAAAATTCTATTTCCAAAAGCACACTAAACCCTGAATTGAGTAATTACTTGGTTCGATCTGCATCAGTTGTTAAAAACAGTTACGCTAAAGCCCGGAATATTTTAATCATTGACAAAGGAACTTCTGACGGTATATTAAAAGACATGAGCGTCGTTGGACCTAATGGGATTATAGGAATCGTAAAACAAACCAGCGATCATTTTTCAAGTGTAATATCAATCCTCTACCAAGACTTCAGAGTTAATGCTAAAATACAAGGCAAAGGCGCTTTTGGCTCCTTGTCTTGGGAAGGTCGTGATCCTACTCGAATGGTGCTGTCCGACGTCTCAATAATCAATACAATCTCCGTTGGAGATACCATTGAGACTGGAGGAATGTCAGCTTATTTCCCCAAAGGAATCCCTATTGGAACAATTATCGATCTTGAAACCCCAACGTCTGGAGGGTATTATAACATTGAGGTATCCTTATTAAATAATCTTACCGACTTAGAACATGTTTATATAATTGAAAACAAAAAACGATCTGAATTTATAGATCTTCAAAAAAAGAGCGAAGATGGTACAAGATAGTTTACGTGTTTTATTGGGTTTCTTTATTGCGGCTATACTCCAAGTTCTGATCTTTGATAACATTAATCTTTTTGGATTTTCTTGCCCAGCAGTTTACTTGTTTTTCATCATTAGCTATCGTTTTGACAGTTCTCAATTCGCTTTAATTTTATTAGGCTTTTTATTAGGCTTTGTCATAGATATATTTCAAAGCTCTTCTGGCGCTAATACCATTGCTACTTTATTGATTAGTTTCATTCGTCCAATGGTCATTCGCTTTTCTTTTGGTGTTATTCCTGACAGCAACACCCTACTTACTATGAAGTCGCGACTGGGAAATCAGTTGGTATATATTAGTTTGATGATTCTGATTCATCAATTTGCTTTACAGAGTATAGCCTACTTTGATGTTACTCATCTCACACTTATTTTACGAAATTCATTGGTCAATACTGCTTTGACTTTTATACTTTTATTAGCTACGCTCAACCTCACTAAAAAGAAAAACTAATGCGAAAGCTACTCTTGGCTGGACTTACCCTGATTATAGGCATCCTATTCATCAGTCGCTTGTTTCAACTTCAAGTGGTGAACACTACCTACCAGAGGCTTTCAGATAACAATGCAATTCTGGAAATCTCGGACTACCCAGAACGGGGGTTCATATATGATCGTAATGGGAAATTATTAGTTGCGAATCAGGCTGCCTATGACATCATGATCATTCCAGAGAATGTGATTCCATTCGATACACTTAGTTTTTGTGAACTCACCGGGGTTTCCAAAGAGCGATTGATTAAAAGCTTAAAAAAAGCAAGGCGGTATTCTAAACGACTTCCGTCAGTAATCGTTAATCAAATTTCCAAAGAAACTTACGCAACACTACAAGAGCAAATGTGGAAATACGAGGGGTTTTTTATTCAAAAAAAATCACTGCGTGATTATCGTATCGGTTTTGGAGCCAATGTATTGGGGTATGTAAGTGAAGTAAACAACAACGACCTTAAATACGACGACTACTACCAACAAGGCGAATTGATTGGAAGACAAGGGATAGAGAAGTCGTATGAAAATGAATTAAGAGGGGAAAAAGGAAAACGCTTTCTTCAAAAAGATCGATTCAATAGAATTATCGGGGAATATAAAAACAAAACCTTCGACGTAGAACCCAAAGTTGCAAAAGACATTAACCTAACCCTAGATGCATTGCTTCAGGAGTATGGAGAATACTTGATGCAAAACAAACGAGGTGGAATTGTCGCAATCGAACCTTCAACCGGAGAAATACTGGCACTTGTTAGTGCACCTTCTTACAATCCCAATCTATTGGTCGGCAGGAATCGATCTAAGAACTACAGAAAACTCGCCCAAGACACTTTAGCAAAGCCCTTATTTGACAGAGGGCTGCAAGCACTTTATCCTCCAGGCTCGCCTTTTAAAACGCTTAACGCTCTAATTGCACTTCAAGAAGGAGTTATCACCCCCGAAACGCAGTTCAAATGTAACAAAGGTCATTTCTATGCCCGTGGTGCTTTTATGGAATGTCATTGCAGAAGAGGTTCTCGAAATGATCTTTTGAAAGGAATTTATCAATCGTGCAACACCTATTTTGCTAATACCTATAAGAAAATAATCAACAAATATGACACCCCAGACAAAGGCGTTAATCAATGGAACAGTCACTTAAAAAGCTTTGGGCTTGGAAATTATTTAGGATACGATCTTTCTGTAGGAAAAAGAGGTTTTATACCCAATGCAGCGTATTATAACTCTTGGTATAAAGAAGGAGGCTGGAAAGCTCCTACAATCATTTCAAATGCTATAGGTCAAGGAGAAGTTTTAACCACTCCCATTCAACTTGCAAACTTTACTGCGGCAATAGCCAATCGAGGATATTATTATACACCACATTTTCTTCGATCTGTTTCCGGTGATTCAATTAAACAAAAGTTTTTGCGTAAAAACACCAGTATCGATCCAGAACATTTTGAAGTCGTAATCGATGGCATGCATAAAGTGGTCGAGAAGGGAACCGCTAGGATTGCTCGAATCAAGGGCATTGAGGTATGCGGCAAAACAGGTACTGCAGAGAATTTCACGAAAATTGATGGAGTAAGAACACAACTAACAGATCATTCAATTTTTATTGCATTTGCTCCAAAGGAGGATCCTAAAATTGCTATTGCTGTTTTTATTGAAAATGGTTATTGGGGAGGAAGATGGGCAGCACCGATTGCTAGTTTAATGCTTGAGCAATACATCAATAAAGAAGTGAAGCGTTCTTGGCTTGAAAAAAGGATGGTCGAAGGAAGTTTGGCGACTGAATATGAAAAACCCTATTCGGGGAAACCGTTTACAATCAATGAATAAAAGTTTATACAGACTCGATTGGATCACCATAATCCTTTACTTAGCTCTTGTGAGTTTTGGGTTAATGAATATCTATTCCACTAATTTCAATGAGAATTCGAGTATTTTTAATTTTAAGATACCCGTTGGAAAACAATTCTTGTTTTTCATGGTGAGCTTATTTGTTGGCGTATTAATTCTGATTACTAAAGCTAAGTTTTTCGAACGCTTTGCTAGTATTTTTTATCTCCTAACCATTTTGTCATTAGTAGGCTTATTCCTTTTTGGAAAGAATATTTCTGGTGCTACTTCTTGGTATTCATTTGGCAGCATAGGCCTTCAGCCATCCGAGTTTGCGAAAGTTGCAACTGCATTGGCGGTAGCAAAGTACCTAAGCGAAATTCAAGTGAATGTAAAAAAACTAAAATCATTACTTCAGGTAGGACTCATCATTGCGCTTCCAATGATTCTCATAATACTTCAACCCGACCCCGGAACCGCATTGGTGTTTGGTGCATTCTTTTTTGTTCTGTTTCGTGAGGGATTAAATTCTATATTCCTATTACTTTTATTTGGACTTATCTTCTTTTTCATCTTAACACTCGTCACACCAATTCCCTTTGTTTTTGCTAGTATCATAACCTTACTGATCGCTTTATATTTCTTTTCAAAAAAACTAAATAAAAAAGCATCTCTACTCCCCTACTTAGCCTTAATTGTTGTGAGTTGTAGTTACGTTTATTCTGTTGATTACATCTTCAATAATATCTTTGAACAACGTCATCGGGATCGTTTCAATATAATTCTAGGAAAGGAAGTCGATACACAAGGGATTGGCTACAACATCAATCAATCTAAAATCGCAATTGGTTCTGGTGGTTGGGAAGGAAAAGGATTTTTACAAGGCACACAAACCAAAGGGCGTTTTGTTCCAGAACAACACACCGATTATATTTTTAGTACCATCGGAGAAGAATGGGGGTTCTATGGAAGCGCTGCGGTTATATTGGTGTTTTGTTTCTTAATCATACGAATTTTATATCGTGCAGAAAACCTAAAAAATAATTTTGCCCGTATATATGGTCATGGGCTTGCTGCCATTTTATTTTTACACTTCTTCATTAATATTGGAATGTCTCTAGGTTTGGTTCCTACAATTGGAATCCCACTACCTTTTATAAGTTATGGAGGGTCGAGTTTACTTGGATTTAGCTGTTTACTTTTTATATTCTTAAACCTAGATGCAAACAGACTGAACGAATAAACGGTTCTATGTTTTTACATCTAAAGCATCTCGAAGACTATTACCGAGTGTCATAAAAGCAAAAACCAGACTCATTATTGCTAACCCAGGTACAACTGCCAAATAGGGTTTTCCCAGAAGAATGTATCGGAAGTGATCTTTTATCATACCACCCCAACTCGGAACGGGGGGCTGAGCACCAATCCCTAAGAAACTAAGGCCGCTTTCAATTAAAATTGCACTTGCAAAGTTTGCGGCAGAAATAACAATTAAGGGCGGAATAACTACGGGTAGAATGTGTTTCAGTAGGATTCTATAATTAGTATAGCCTAAAACGCGTGCTGCTTGAACAAAGGTTTTTTCTTTGATTGAGATTACCTGTCCTCGAACTACACGTGCAACTTCAACCCACATGGTTAAACCTACCGCTATAAAAACCTGCCAATATCCTTTTCCAAGAGCAAGTGTAATCCCAATAACCATTAATAAGGTTGGAATGGACCAAACTACATTAATCAGCCAAACCATAAAACGATCTACGGTACCGCCAAAATACCCAGCAATAGCTCCAATAAAAACACCAACTACTAAGGAAATCAGAACAGCAATAAATCCAATTGACAACGATATCCTAGATCCAATCAAAACTCGACTCAACAAATCCCTTCCGTATTTATCGGTCCCTAAAAGAAAATTCCTTTCTTGAACATAACTTTTCTCAACATCTAAATAGCTCGTTTCAGATGGATAACGACTTAAATCTATGGGTTGTAAATAGTCCTTCGGAGTTCCTGAGGCGTTGTAAAACAATTGATCTTGTTTCCAAAGCAAACGATTGATTGCAATTTCTTCTGTTCCTTGATCTGCATTCGGATTCGGGAGAATTAAAATTTGTGTTGAAAATCCGGGTGGTTTTGAGTGTATCGATAAATGCATTTGGTTGGCATTCGAACTACTATCTGGGGCGATCCAATAGGCAAATACTGCAACGAAAATCATTACTACAATATAAAATACGCTGAATAACCCGATACGATCTTCAGAGAAGCGACGCAACATGAACCCTACAGACAAGGCTTATTCTTTAATTTGAGCAAGTTTATTAGTTTTGTTTGCAGGTAAAATTAAATCTTCTAAGACATTAACCGCTTCGAAAAGATAGATATCTTTCTCTAAGCCTTCTTCCCAACGTACACGTCTTTCTTTTAGATCTGCATCTTTTTCCAATGCAGGTATATCTAACTTTGGAGCTTGTAATGTAAAGGAAGACTTAAAGTCGTCTAGCTGATCATATTTTGCAGTTTCTTCGATTCGTAGTTTACGTTCTTTTGAATAGTTTTCATAGTTCAATGAATACATGTCGTCGTCTTGTTGTGACTTGATCCATTGTGCTTGTTCATCGATCAACATCATATACGAATTGCTTGCAATACGTTTTTTGCTTTGCTCAACAGCAAAATCAAAATTACCAGAAGCGTTCCACGTTTGATAATCGGCAGGTGAAATTTGATCCCATGAAAGCGGATTATCCTGAGCTTGTTCGCCTGTTTCGATATAAGAATATCGGCCAGGGAAAACAATATCGCTTTTCACACCTTCCAATTGGGTAGAACCTCCGTTGATTCTGTAAAATTTATCTGTTGTGATTTTTAAAGCGCCCAAATCCCCATGGGTGTTACTCGAAATAATTTGATTGAGATCAACTACATTTTGAACTGTTCCTTTTCCAAAAGTTTGTTTACTTCCTATGATAACAGCACGTTTATAATCTTGTAAAGCAGCTGCAATAATTTCCGAAGCAGAAGCAGAAAATTCATTCACCATTAGCACTAATGGTCCATCCCAAGTAACACTTGGATCTGTATCCTTGAGAACTTGTTTTTTACCTCCTGTGCTTTTGACCTGAACAACAGGTCCGTCTTTTATGAAAAATCCGGTCATATCGACCACCGTCTGAAGCGAACCTCCTCCGTTCCCTCTGAGGTCAAGAATGATTCCTTCAACGTTTTCAGTCTTAAGCTTTTCGATTTCTTTTTTCACATCACTGGCTGCATTGCGCTCGCCATAATCATTAAAATCAACATAAAACTTTGGCAAGTGTATAACCCCAAACTTCTTATTCTCTTTCGTTATTATTGAAGACTTAGCAAAGGCATCTTCTAATTCTACAATATCACGAGTAATTGGAATAACTTCTATAGTAGCATCTACGTGCTTAACAGTCAAATAAACGGTTGTGCCTTTAGGGCCTTTGATTAATTTCACAACATCGTCTAAACGCATTCCTGCTATATCTACAGGCTCCTCGTTTTCTTGAGCAACTTTCATTATAACATCTTCTTCTTCTAGTAATTGATCCCTCCAAACAGGACCTCCAGAAATAACTTCTATTATTCTAACCTCTTGATTTTTCTTTTGTAAACGAGCTCCGATTCCCTCAAATTTTCCAGAAATACTAGCATCAAAACGATCTTTTTCTTGAGGGGCAAAATAATAGGTATGCGGATCAAATTGAGTTGCAATTGCGTTTAAATAAATTGAAAAATAATCTTTACGTTCTAGATCTTCACGAACCTCAAAAAACAAATCCATGTTTTCTTTAGTGATTGCACGCGCTTGTTCTTCAATCACAACATCGGTCAACATCACATAGGTACTGTCAAGTTCAAACTTCTTCAGTTCCTCTTCTTTTTTATCGGCGTAAACTCCAAGAGTTGATAACTTAAAGTACTGCAGCCAAACATTTTTTAATTCAGACAAAGAAGCAGCATAACCCATTGTTTCATAATCTAGATCCATTTCTTCATCTAAAGAAAAATCAAAAGGACGATCCAACAAGGGTTTATAAAAAGCTTTAATCTGTTGTTGTCTTTGAACGTATTTCTTGTAACTATAATCGAAAAAGTCAAGTTTAGACTCTTTGATTTGATCATCTATTTTAGTTTTAAACTGATTGAAATTATTAACATCTGCTTGAATATAAAAACGATGCTGACCATCCATACTTTCTAGATAGTTCATAAAAACATTTTCAGAGAAAGAATCGTCAATCGTTTCAGGATCATAATGTCCGCGTTCTAAAACATAGGCCATGATTTCAATCAATAACTTATCTTTTTCTGGACTTGAAGTATTGACTAAAGTAAAGCCATAAAGCGCAATTAGTGCGATTCCACTCAGTACTAAATATTTTATCTTTTTCATAGGGCTCTCATCTTAAATTAAACTTGTGGCTGAATATCATGATCTTCAATCTTCATTCATATGCAAAGCAAGTGACATGCTTCTCCTGTTTCAATTAATTCATATTACTAATGTATGTAAATGGATAGATTTCGCCAAGAAACCCAATGTTTTTTGTATTTAATTAACAACCGCTATCACTCGATAATTTCTTAATTTAGCAGCAAAGATACACTATGAATCAAAGACCGCTTATACTTGTCACCAATGATGATGGAATAACCGCACCGGGAATCCGAACATTGATTGAGG
Source organism: Candidatus Arcticimaribacter sp. (assembly GCA_003023645.1). Taxonomy (GTDB): domain Bacteria; phylum Bacteroidota; class Bacteroidia; order Flavobacteriales; family Flavobacteriaceae; genus Arcticimaribacter. Next base: position 18,802 of record PXYQ01000025.1, read on the forward strand.
TAATGAACACCATCGGCGATGTGGTGGTGGTTGCACCAGATAGTCCGCAATCCGCTATGGGTCATGCGATAACAATAAATTCGACCTTGTATTGTAGTGAAATGAAAAAGGTTGATGGCCCTCAGAAAGAGTATCAATGTTCGGGTACTCCAGCAGATTGTGTCAAACTAGCAATCAATGAACTCTTGGATCGTAAACCGGATATTTGTGTATCTGGGATTAATCATGGATCAAATTCTTCGATCAATGTTGTGTACTCAGGAACGATGAGTGCAGCAATCGAAGCCGGAATAGAAGGAATTCCAGCCATTGGCTTCTCTCTGTTGGATTATCGATGGAATGCAGACTTTAGTCCTCTAAAACCCTTCATAGAAAAAATAACACGTGCTGCCATTCTAAACAAACAACGTGCAGATGTAGTTTTAAACGTTAACTTCCCTGCTCTTCCTGAAGGAGAGATTAAAGGAATTCGAGTTTGTCGTCAGGCGAAAGCCAATTGGGTTGAAAAATTCGACAAACGACAAAGCCCTATGGGTCGTGATTATTATTGGCTGACTGGAGAATTCATCAATGAAGACAAAGGACAAGATACAGATGAATGGGCTTTAAAAGAAGGCTATATATCTGTAGTACCAACGCAGTTTGACCTTACTGCTCACCACGCGATTCAAGAACTTAACAGCTGGGATTTTGAGAATTAAAGAACGTTTAATGGGTATTGCCATGGGATTGGTTCTGACTTTAGTTGGAATGACTGGGTTTACTTTCTTTTTTTCTGATGAAGGAATTTGGGGAAGTTTTCAGATTCTGTACATAGAAGGTAAGTTGGGGAGCCTTATTAGTTTAGGAGCACTGTTGAACCTTCCTGTTTTTTTCCTTTTCATCAAACAATATCGTTATGACCGCGCCTACGGACTGGTTAGTTTTTCGCTCCTACTCGTTGGAATCATTGCGTTACTAAAATTCTTATAAAGTGAAATATTATATCATCGCAGGTGAAGCCTCAGGAGATTTACATGCTTCTAATTTAATGAAAGCACTATTGCTTGAAGACTCGGAGGCAGAGTTTCGATTTTGGGGTGGTGATAAAATGCAAGCCGTTGGAGGAACTTTAGTG